>JAFAZC010000093.1 GCA_019239965.1 Kutzneria sp.
TCGTCCGCTGGTACGAGGAACCGACTTTGCTGCGCCAGTTCGGTGCCAAGTACGAGGCCTATCGACGCGCGGTGCCCGCCTGGTGGTTCCGCCTGCGTCCCTGGACACCCGGCGAGCATGACACAACGCCGCGATGACAGGGATCCCCGACCGTCTACGTGAGGAGTGAGGTTTCAGATGGTCATGTCGAAGCGGATGGCCCGGTTCAACCGGGCGGTCACCAACCGCACTCTTGGCCGGTTGGCGCCGCGCCTGCCCGGATTCGGCGTCATCCGCCATCGCGGCCGGAAGTCGGGTCGCGACTACCGCACTCCGGTCATCGTGTTCCAGCGCGGAGAAGGGTTCGTGGTCGCGCTGACGTACGGCTCCCACACCGACTGGACCAGGAACGTGCTCGCCGCCGGTGACTGTGAGCTCGAGGTTCGGGGGCAGGTCGTGCGTCTGGTCGAACCGCGGGTGTACGTCGACGAGACGAGAAGCGGACTGCCCTTCCCCGTCAGGTCGATCCTGACATTGTTCGGGGTCAGCGAATTCCTCACGTTGAAGCGCTCCACCGACCGGTGACCGGTACCGGTCCGGCAGGTTCACCGGTGCTCACGTGACCGGATGCAGCTCGATCCGGGCAGCATGACCGTTGGCGCCAGCCAGCTTCGCGTCACAGGTAATCAGCGGCACGCCGAGTTGTTCGGCCAGCGCCACGTATGCCGCGTCATAGGAGCCAACACTGCCCCTGAGGTCCCATATTCTCCGCACGAGGGGTCGATGCGGGCAGCGAGCCACCGGAGCTTGCATGATGTCGTCCAGTACCTGGCCGGCCTCGCCTTCAGCGAGCTTGCCATGGCGGACAAGGCGTCGCAGAACGTTAACCGACTCCAAATCGATCAGTTCGGGAGCCGCCAGATCACACAGGGCAACTCGACGGCGAAGAGCCGGATCCGGTGTTGCCGAGGTGAGTACCTCAATCAGCGCGGATGTGTCGATCACAGCATCAGGCACGTCAGTGATCGCCTTCTTCACGTGCCCCGCGAACGGCGGTGATGAGGTCTTCACCACTAACGCCGACTCCTCGAGCCCGCCTCAGATCAGCGCGTTCCAAGAGTTCTGCCATCGTCGGACCGCTTGCCATCCGTTCAAGCTGACGCTTGAGATAGGCCGTGAGCGACAGGCTCTCGGCGGCCGCTCTGGTGCGCAACACCGTGTAGGTCCGCTCGTCGACGTCTCGAATCTGGATTGTCCGAGTCATGCATGCATTTTAGCGGCACCGCAGCTTTGATGCATGCACTAGCGTTGCCTCAGCGCGTTGGCCACACCGGGCTCCCGCGGGCCGAGGAAGCGCGGATCCGGCCTGGCCACCAGGGCGTCCCACATGGCCTTGCCGTCGGCGAAGAACTCGCGGAACTCGCCGTACCTGGTCGTGCTCGCCGATATCCGGCTGGAGTCGTGTCCGACCCCGTAGGCGTCGATGCCCGCCGCCCGGCACAGCGCGACCGCACGCGGCAGGTGAAAGCCCTGCGTGACCACGGCGGCCCGGTCGACACCAAAGATCCGCTTCGCCCGCACGCACGTGTCCCAGGTGTCGAATCCGGCGTAGTCGGCCACGACCGCGTGGTCCGGAACGCCGTGTTCAACGAGGTAGTGCCGCATGGCGGAGGGCTCGTCGTAGTCGGTGCTGCCATTGTCACCGCTGACGAGTACCGCACGTATCTTTCCGTGGCGGTACAGGTCCGTGGCCACGTCGAGGCGGCCCGCGAGGAACGGTGTTGGGGTGTCGCCGTGCACCGCGGCGCCGAACACGATGGCCACCGGGGTGTTCGGCACGTCGTCGACGTTCCGCACGTAAGGCTGGCTGGCCGTGTGCGTCCACAGTGCGGGCACGCAGGCCAGCGACGCCAGTGTCCCGGCCACCAGCAGGAGCCATCGCGGCCATCGGCGTGACCGTTTCGCCGGACGGGCCGTGCCGGGATCGGTCGTCGCCGTCGTTTCCTCGCTCATGCGGCTTGTGACGTGCCAGCATGGAAAAGGTTCCGCCGTCAGAGGTGTTCCATGACGAGGACCGCCGCCGTGTTGGGCTCGAGTGCCTGGTAGAGGTGTGCCACGTCGCCCGGGAAGCGGGCGTAGTCGCCGGGACCGAGTTCGACCGGATTGTCGATGGGGCCGGACCTGATCCGGCCGGTCGAGACGATCATGTGTTCCACGGTTCCGGGAATGTGGGGGTCCGCGTGCCGCGGCACGCCGGGCTCCACGTCGATCACATAGATGTCCCTGCGCGCGCCCGGCGGACACGAGGCGAGCAGGGAACCGGTGAAGTGAGCCTGCTCTGAGCGCAGGATCGGCCCGTGTCCCGCACGCACCACCTGGACGGCCGGTCGCGGCGGATCGACCAGCCTGCTGATCGGCACACCGAGCGCGACGCCCAGTGCCCACAGGGTCTCCACACTCGGGTTGCCGGCGCCGGATTCCAGTTGGGACAGCGTCGACTTGGCAACACCGGCCCGCCTGGCCAGCTCGGTCAGCGAGATGCCGACCCTGTCGCGTTCCCTGCGCAGGGAGGCAGCGAGCACGTCGAGCGGCGCGGAACCGTGTCCCTCACCCATTGTTCGCTCCAACGGTCTTGTTGTTCGGGTTGACGAACAGTGGATCGAATGTTCACTATGAACTATGCCTCGTTCGTTATGGCGAACAATCGACCTTAGCGTGCTGCCGGACGTCGTGCCGCTCGCCCTCGCGGTGGCCGTCACGGGGGCCTCGTTCGGTGCCATCGCCGTCAGTTCGGCGGTGCCGGTGTGGTTGGTCTGTGCCATGTCCCTGCTGGTGTTCGCCGGCGGCTCGCAGTTCATGGCCGTCGGCGTGGTGGCCACGGGAGGCAGCCCGGTCGCCGCCGTG
The DNA here is from genome assembly GCA_019239965.1 of Kutzneria sp. Classification (GTDB taxonomy): domain Bacteria; phylum Actinomycetota; class Actinomycetes; order Mycobacteriales; family Pseudonocardiaceae; genus Kutzneria. Next base: position 2,884 of record JAFAZC010000093.1, read on the forward strand.
CTGGCTGGCCTCCTGCTCAACGCCCGGCACCTGCCGTTCGGCCTCGCGCTCGGGGAGGTGCTCGGTACTGGGTTGGCCAGTCGGGTCGTCGGCTGCCACCTGATCATCGACGAGACGACGGCCTTCGCTCTGGCCCAGCGCGATCCACGTCGGGCGAGGGTGGGGTTCTGGACTTGTGGAATCACCCTGTTCACCACCTGGAACCTCGCCACCCTGGTCGGCGCCGAGGTCGGACAGCTCATCGGCGATCCGAACCGGTTCGGGCTCGACGCCGCGTTTCCGGCCGCGCTGCTGGCCCTGCTGATGCCCACCCTGCGGACAACAGCGCCGCGGCGGGCCGCCGTTGTCGGTGCGGCGGTCGCGGTGGCGGCCACCCCGTTGCTGCCGGCCGGCATTCCGGTCCTGCTGTCCGTCACCGGTGTGGTCGCGGCGGGGCGCGAGGCGCCGCCGCGCGGAGTGGGGTCCCCATGACGTTCATGGTCGTGCTCACGCTGGCGGTGGGCACCTACGGTCTGCGATTGGCGGGTCCACTGCTGCACCATCGGTGGCAGATCCCCGCCAGGGTGCGTACGTTGCTCGGCCTCGCCGCTGCCGCGCTGCTCACCGCCCTCATGGCGGTCAATGCCCTGGTGCCCCACGGTGGCTTCGCCGGCTGGGCGCTGCCGGCCGGAGTGACTGTCGGGGGTGTGGCGGCTTGGCGCAGGCTGCCGTTCGTGCTGGTCGTGCTGCTTGCCGTCGCCACAACGGCAGCCCTGCGTGCGTTCGGTGTGTCCTGACCGGCGCACGGTTATGACGTGCGTTACATCGGCATCTCTCACAAGGCCCGGTCGTATCGGACAACCGCGTACTACACTCCGACACTTATCGGGTGACCTAAGTCACTCGAATGGGGGTAGGCTGGGGCTACTGGGTGGGTCCGGTATTCCCCTACGGCGGGACAGAAGGGAAACCGGCGCGTGGACTCCTCCACCGACACCGCACGCTCAGGCGCGGTCGAAGTCGACTCCGAGGGCTACTCCAAGTCCCTCGGCAATCGGCAGGTCCAGATGATCGCCATGGGCGGCGCCATCGGCGTCGGACTGTTCCTGCTTGCCGGCGGCAGGCTGCAGACCACCGGCCCGGCCCTCGTCCTGTCCTACGCGGCGTGTGGCATCGCCGCGTTCTTCGTCATGCGCGCCCTCGGTGAACTGGTGCTCTACCGACAGACCTCGGGCAGCTTCGTGACCTACGCCCGCGAGTTCATCGGACCGTGGGCGGGATTCGTCTCCGGCTGGATGTACTGGCTGAACTGGGCGATGACCGGCGTCGCCGAGATCACCGCGATCGGCATCTACGTACACCGCTGGCTGCCCCACTCACCGGAGTGGCTGACCTCACTGGTGGCACTGGTCGCCCTCATCGCGATCAACCTGCTGTCGGTCAAGTTGTTCGGTGAGCTGGAGTTCTGGTTCGCGGTCATCAAGGTGCTCGCGATCGTGGTCTTCCTGTTCGTCGGTATCGCGCTGGTCATCACCGCGACCAACATCAACGGTCATCCCGCTGGCGTGGCCAACCTGACCGCGAACGGCGGCTTCTTCCCGCACGGGGTCGGCGTCCCGCTCATCGCGCTGCAGTCGGTGGTCTTCGCCTACTCGGCCATCGAACTGGTCGGCATCGCGGCGGGAGAGACCAAGAATCCGCTCAAGGTGCTGCCCAGGGCCATCAGCAGCGTCATCTACCGGATCGGCATCTTCTACGTCGGCTCGGTCCTACTGCTCGCCATGCTGCTGCCCTCGAATCTCTACAACCCCTTGGTCAGCCCGTTCGTCACCGTGTTCGGCGCGCTGGGCGTGCCGGGCATCGCCGACGTGATGAACCTTGTCGTGCTGACCGCCGCGCTGTCCTCGGCCAACTCCGGGCTGTACTCCACCGGGCGGGTCCTGCGTTCGCTGGCCGACAAGCGTGAGGCGCCGGAGTTCGTCGGCAGGATGAGCGCACGGCATGTGCCCTACGGTGGCATCCTGTTCACCTCGGTGGTGTATGTGGCCGGTGTTCTGCTCAACCAGTGGAAGGGTGCACAGGAGGCCTTCGAGATCGCGACCGCCGTGGCCTCGCTCGGCGTGATCGTCACCTGGGCCGCACTGGTGTACAGCCAGATGCAGCTCCGCAAGGCGGCGCTGCGCGGAGAGGTGGAGCGGCCGAGTTTCCGGATGCCGGGTGCGCCGTGGACCGGGTGGCTCACCCTCGGTTTCCTTGCCCTTGTCGTGGTGATGATGGCCTTCGCCGGCGGCGCCGAGCAGATCGCCTTCTTCACCATTCCCGGCATCGTCGTGGTCCTCTTCCTCGGCTGGCGGCTGGTGAAGGCGCGCCGTCCGGTCGCGCCGGAGATCACCGGCCGCGTCCGACTGCCAGTGAGCGAGGACTGACAAGGCGCCCTCGGTGTGCCCACCGTCCGGTGGGCACACCGAGGAACAGGGCGGTTAGCGGGAGAGACAGCTGGCCGTCACGTCGCTCAGCCACTGGGTGCCTGGCCGGGTCAGGAACTCGTTGTGCGACACCTCTGAGCAGGTGCCGGGATCGGACCGCATCGCCGCCAACGCGTTCTCGTGGGCGGCCGCGGCCGTGGCGCCGGCACCACGGAACACCTTCGTCGCGTCCGGTGCGGCCTGCGCGAGGGGCGCGAGGACGAGGGCCATCGCGGCGGCCGTGACCGGAACTCCAAGAATCAACCTGCGCACGGAGAAACCGTTCCCTTCACGAGGAAAGCCGCCCCGGAACGGGTGGCGGCCAATGGACGGCAGGACAGTACGAGAGCACGGACGACACGGTCAACGTGACAGCCGGGATACCGGTTGACAGCTACCGGCCCGTATCGTCGGGACCGGTCGTCGCCGACCCGGTCGGACCCGGCCGGCCGACGGTCAATAAGCTGGTGACAGGTTTACCAGGAGGTCCGAACCACCCGTGCCAGCCCAACCCGTCATCGGCGTACTCGCCCTGCAGGGCGATGTCTGCGAACACCTCGCGCACCTCGCCGCGTGTGGGGTGCGGGCCGTGTCGGTGCGCCGTCGCGACGAACTCGCCGAGTGTGCCGGCCTTGTGCTCCCGGGCGGGGAGTCGACCACGATGAGCCGCCTGCTCGAGGCGTTCGACCTGCTGGAACCGCTGCGTGCGCGGTTGGAGGACGGCATGCCGGCCTTCGGCTCCTGTGCCGGCATGGTCCTGCTCGCGGGCGGCGTCCTCGACGGTCGCCCTGACCAGCGGCAGCTCGGCGCGATCGACATGGTGGTACGGCGCAACGCCTTCGGTCGGCAGGTCGACTCGTTCGAAACGGAGCTGGACTTCGCCGAGGTGCCCGGCGGCCCGGTGCGGGCGGTGTTCATCAGGGCTCCGTGGGTGGAGTCGGTGGCCGACGGGGTGCAGGTGCTCGCGCGGGTGCCGGACATACCCGCGGTGGGCCCGGCCGCCGGTAGGATCGTGGCGGTTCGGCAGGGGACCGTGCTCGCCACCTCGTTCCACCCGGAACTCACCGGTGACGACCGCGTGCACCGCCTGTTCGTGGAGACCGTCCGAGCGGCCTGACCGCGACACAGGCGCACCACACGACGGTCACAAGTCGAATGCGACGGAGGATTGATGAGCGGCCACTCCAAGTGGGCGACGACCAAGCACAAGAAGGCGGCGATCGACGCCAAGCGCGGCAAGCTGTTCGCCCGGCTGATCAAGAACATCGAGGTGGCCGCTCGTACCGGCGGCGGTGACCCGGACGGCAATCCGACGCTGTGGGACGCCATCCAGAAGGCGCGGAAGAACTCCGTCCCGATGGACAACATCGAGCGGGCGCGCCGGCGGGGCGGCGGCGAGGAAGCCGGCGGCGCGGACTGGCAGACCATCATGTACGAGGGGTACGGGCCCAATGGGGTCGCCGTGCTCATCGAATGTCTCACCGACAACCGCAACAGGGCCGCCGGCGAGGTGCGCAAGGCGATGACCCGCAACGGCGGCACCATGGCCGACCCCGGTTCGGTCGCCTACCTGTTCAACCGCAAGGGCGTCGTGATCCTGCCCAAGAACGGCCTGTCCGAGGACGACGTGCTCACCGCGGTGCTGGACGCGGGCGCTGAGGAGGTCAACGACCTCGGGGAAAGCTACGAGGTCGTCTCCGAGCCCGCCGATCTCGTCGAGGTCCGCAAGGCGCTGCAGGAGGCCGGACACGACTACGAATCGGCCGAGACCAGCTTCGTGCCCACCATGACGGTCGACGCGGATGTCGAGGTGGCGCGTAAGGTCTTCCGGCTCATCGACGCGTTGGAGGACTGCGACGACGTGCAGAACGTCTTCGCCAACATCGACGTCTCCGACGACGTGATGGCCGAGGTCGCCGGATAGGCCGGGCGAACAACCGCTGGGGCGTCCGCGGCGTAGGGCAGAATGGTTGGCGTGCCAGCAGATTCCCCGCTGAACAAACTCACCGCGCGTGACCGCGCGCTGCGGCAGTCGCTTCTCGACCAGGCCGAGCGGGACGGCAACGCCGTCGTGCAGGTCGCCGGCGACGAGCGGGGAGCACCCTACTGTTTCACCGTGGGCGCCTGGCGGCGTTTCGGTGTCGCCGAGGCGGTTGTGGTCGGTCTTCCGACGCAGCTGGGCGGTCAGCTCGTCGGCGCCTATGTGCAAGCCTGCAACCGAGGAATACGGTTTCGTCCCGGCGAGCTGTACGACTGCTTCTTCACCGGCGTGCCGGTGACCCTGGAGAAAGTGGCGAAGGGGTACTACCCGGAGTACTTCGGCAGTGCCTTCCTGTTGCACCCCACCGGCGACTTCCCCGCGGTGCAGCTGCTCGTGCCCGCCGCCAACGGTCACTGGCCATGGCACCCCTCGGCGCCAAGCGGCTTTTCCCAATGGCAGCCGGTGCTGACCGACAGCGGTCGCCCGGAGAGCTGGATTCCCGGCGTCGACGGCCCGTGACCACCGGCGCCCGCGGTCGCGGCGAGTCGGTGTGCCACCAGAGTACCGCCGCCCGGTAGCCTCGGACCTCGAACGGATGTTCGGCGGAACGGAAGGGCGGACCAGGTGCGGGTGCTCGGTGTCGATCCTGGGCTGACCCGCTGCGGACTGGCCGTGGTCGACGGCGGAAGTGGCCGGGCCGTCCACTGTGTCGCGATGGGAGTGGCCCGCACCCCGAAGGATGCCGACCTCGCCGCCCGGTTGCTCATCCTCGCGGACGAGGTCGAGACCTGGCTCGACCGGCACCGGCCCGACGTGGTCGCGATCGAGCGAGTGTTCAGTCAACACAACGTGCGCACCGTGATGGGCACCGCACAGGCCGGCGGAGTCGTCGCGCTGCTGGCCGCCAGACGTGGACTTCCCGTGGGATTCCACACCCCGAGCGAGGTCAAGGCGGCCGTCACCGGATCAGGCACCGCGGACAAGGCACAGGTCACCGCGATGGTCACCAGACTGCTCGGACTCGCCGAGGCGCCACGGCCGGCCGACACCGCCGACGCGCTCGCGCTGGGTATCTGCCACGTGTGGCGGGCGCCGCTGATCTCCCGGCTGGCCAAGGCGGAGGCACGCGCGGCCGAGTTGTCGAGGCGACACCGGGTGCGGCTCGCGCGTGCCGCCGGAGACGGTGCCGCGAGAACGGTCGGTGTCGCCAGAAAGGTCGGCGCCGCAGACAAGGTCGAGACCGCGAGAAGGGACGGAGCGCAGTGATTTCGTCGGTGCGCGGGACGGTGCTCGCGATCGACCTCGACCACGCCGTGATCGAGGTCGGCGGTGTCGGGCTGGCCGTGCAGGCCACACCGACGACCCTTGCCGGGCTGCGCAGGGGAGAGCAGGCGAGGCTGGACACGACACTGATCGTCAGGGAGGACTCGCTGACCCTGTTCGGGTTCACCGACGCCGACGCCCGCCAGCTGTTCGGCCTGCTGCTGACCGTGTCCGGGATCGGACCGAAGATCGCGCTGGCCACGCTGGCCGTGCTGGAGCCGGACAAGCTGCGCACCGCGCTCACCGAGGGCAACACCGCCGTGCTCACCCAGGTTCCCGGTATCGGCCGCAAGGGCGCGGAACGACTGATCATCGAGCTCCGCGACAAGGTCGGCGGGCTCGCCGTCGGCTCCGGTCCGCCCGGCTCCGGACCCGACGCCGGTCTGGTCCGCAGGCAGGTCGCCGAGGCGCTGCTTGGGCTCGGGTTCGCGGCCAAGCAGGCCGAGCAGGCCGTCGACACGGTGCTGGCCGAGCCGGGCGCCGCCGAGACCACAGCCGTACTGCGCAAGGCGTTGACGCTGTTGGGGCGTAGGCCGTGACCGACTGGGATGGGCACGTGGACGAGCCGTCGCCGGTCTCGGCGTTGGCCGAGCCCGCGGAGCGGGACGACGAATCTACCTTGCGGCCGCGCCGGCTGGCGGAGTTCGTCGGGCAGCCGCGCGTGCGCGAACAGCTGGAGCTGGTGTTGCGCGGCGCGCAACTGCGCGGCCAGCCGCCCGACCACGTCCTGCTGTCCGGGCCGCCCGGTCTCGGCAAGACCAGCCTTTCGATGATCATCGCCGCGGAACTCGGCAGTGCCATCCGGATCACCTCGGGCCCCGCGCTCGAGCGGGCCGGTGACCTGGCCGCGATGCTGTCGAACCTTGTCGAGGGCGACGTGCTGTTCATCGACGAGATCCACCGCATCGCCCGGCCCGCGGAGGAAATGCTGTACCTGGCGATGGAGGACTTCCGGGTCGACGTCGTCGTCGGCAAGGGTCCCGGCGCGACGAGCATTCCGCTGGACATCGCGCCGTTCACACTGGTCGGCGCGACCACGAGGTCGGGATCGCTGACCGGACCGCTGCGCGACCGGTTCGGGTTCACCGGGCACATGGAGTTCTACTCCACCGAGGAACTGGACCAGGTGCTGCGCCGGTCGGCGGTGATCCTCGGCATCGACCTCTCCCGGGACGGCGCCGCCGAGATCGCCCGGCGCTCCCGCGGCACCCCCCGGATCGCCAACCGGCTGCTGCGCCGGGTCCGCGACTACGCCGAGGTGCGCGCTGACGGTGTGGTGACAAGACCGGTGGCCCGGGCCGCGCTGGAGGTCTACGACGTCGACGAGCTCGGGCTGGACCGGTTGGACCGAGCCGTGCTCGACGCGTTGGTCCGGACCTTCGGCGGTGGACCGGTGGGGGTGGCGACACTCGCGGTCGCTGTGGGGGAGGAGCCGACCACTGTCGAGGAGGTGTGCGAACCGTTCCTCGTCCGCGCCGGCCTGCTCGCCCGCACACCTCGCGGGCGGGTCGCCACCGCGACGGGCTGGCAGCGCCTGGGACTTACCCCTCCACCACAGGCCCCAGGGGAACCGGCTGCCTCACGGTAGCCACTGTGCGATGTGGCACACTCGACAGGGATACCCCGGTGTTCGGGCGCCAGGCGTGAGAACCGGCGTCCCGTGAATGGAGAATGATGGATCCCCAGTCCCTGATGCTCCCGCTGCTGATCGTGTTGGTCGGCGCCATGCTCTTCTTCAGCACCCGCAAACAGCGTCGAGCAGTGGCCGAACAGCAGAAGCTGCAGAGTTCGCTGCGGCCCGGCGACCGGGTGATGACCACCTCCGGCCTGTACGGCACGGTCGCGGCCACCACCGAGGACACGATCGACATCGAGATCGCGCCGGAGGTCGTGACCACCTGGCTGCGTGCGGCGGTGCGGGAGAAGGTCAATCCCACCGTGGCGGAGGACGTCACCGAGGACGCCGATTCGACCGAGGCCGACACGGACGCCGCCGACAGCGCGGCCACAACGGGGGCCGACACCGAGAAGACGGCTACCGCCGAGGCGGACAAGGCCAAGGCGGCGGTGGAGCAGGACGCCCCGTCCCGCTGACAACCCGGCGACAGCCGCACGCGGACACATCCGCCGAGAAAACCGACGGTGAGCCGGCCGCGAAGACACAGCACACCGCGGAAACGGCTTGTTCTCGGTCGGATTCGTACCTACCGGCACAGTTAAGACGACGAGGGAGACGTACCGACCGTGGCACCCCCGGCCGGGCAGATCCGCCCAGGACGCTATCTGGGCGTGTTCGCCATCATCGTGGTCGTGCTCTACGCCCTGGTGTTCTTCACCGGGTCCGGGCAGCCGACACCCAAGCTCGGTATCGACCTCCAGGGCGGGACCAGGGTCACGCTGACCGCGGTGTCCCCGGACGGCAAGCCGCCGTCGCAGGATTCGCTGACCCTGGCGCGGCAGATCATCACCGACCGGGTCAACGGCAACGGGGTGACCGGCGCGGAGATCGTCCAGGACGGCGGCAACCTGGTCATCACCGCGCCCGGCAACGACGGCGACCAGCTCAAGAGTCTCGGCCAGGCCGCGGTGCTGCGGTTCCGGGGTGTGCTGACCGACCCGGCGTCGGGTAGCCCGCTGGCCATTCCGGTCGCCCCGCCGGCATCCTCGACGCCGCCGTCGAACACGGTCAAGCCGAGCGGAACGCCCTCATCGTCGGCGCAGCCCAGCACGTCCAGCCGGCCTTCGGCGCCGTCGACGACCGCGTCAGCTAAGGCGCCCAAGGCACAGGGCGCACCCATGCCCCCGGCCGCCACCACGACCGCGTCCCCGAGGACGTCGGCCGCGGGGATTGTCGCGCCCAAGTCCGGCGCGACGCCCTCCGCGACACCGTCGCCCTCTGCCAGCGGGTCCGGCACCAGCGTCGACGAGCAGCAGGCCAGGGTGATCGCCGCG
>JAFAZC010000106.1 GCA_019239965.1 Kutzneria sp.
GTGGTGCCAGCAATCCATGGACGCTGCGCAAGACCCTGCGCGCCAACGACATCGCGATGACCAACCGGCTTCCGCTTGTCAACCTCGTCGAGTCGGGCGGCGCGGACCTGCCCAGCCAGAGCGAGATCTTCATCCCGGGAGGCCAGGTGTTCCGCGACCTGACCCGGATGTCGTCGGTCGGTGTCCCCACCGTCACCGCCGTGTTCGGCAACGCCACCGCGGGCGGCGCCTACGTGCCGGGCATGTCCGACTACGTGATCATGATCAGAGATCGGTCCACGGTGTTCCTCGGCGGGCCGCCGCTGGTGCGGATGGCCACCGGCGAGGTGGCCGAGGACGAAGCGCTCGGCGGTGCCCGGATGCACGGCCGTGTCTCCGGTCTCGCCGACTATGTGGCCGACGACGAGGTGGACGCGATTCGGCTGGTACGCAGGGTCGTGGCCAGGCTCAACTGGCGCAAGCACGGACCGCCGCCCGCATCCGACCCGGCCGAGCCGCTCTTCGACGCCGAGGACCTGCTCGGCCTGGTGCCCACCGACCCGCGAGTGCCGTTCGACCCGCGGGAGGTGATCGCCCGCGTCGTGGACGGCTCGGAGTTCGACGAGTTCAAGCCCGACTACGGCGACAGCCTCGTCACGGGGTGGGCCAGCCTGCACGGCTATCCGGTCGGTGTTCTCGCCAACGCCGGCGGCGTGCTGTTCAGCGCGGAATCGCAGAAGGCCGCGCAGTTCATCCAGCTGGCCAACCGGGTCGACACGTCACTGGTGTTCCTGCAGAACACCACCGGCTACATGGTGGGCACCGACTACGAGCGGGCGGGCATCATCAAGCACGGCGCGATGATGATCAACGCGGTGGCCAACAGCACGGTGCCGCACCTGACCGTGGTGATGGGCTCCTCCTACGGCGCCGGCAACTACGGCATGTGCGGCCGTGCGTTCGCGCCAAGGTTCCTGTTCAGCTGGCCTAGCGCCAAGTCGGCGGTGATGGGCCCGGCGCAGCTGGCCGGCGTGCTGTCCATCGTGGCCAGACAGGCGGCGGTGGCCAAGGGGGCGTCCTACGACGAGGAACACGACACCGCCATGAGGGAGATGGTCGAGAACCAGATCGAAACCGAGTCGCTCGCACCGTTTCTGTCCGGACGGCTCTACGACGACGGCGTCATTGATCCGCGGGACACCCGAACCGTGCTCGGACTGTGCCTGTCCGTCGCGCACGGAGCCGACGTGAGGGGCGCCGAGAACTTCGGCGTCTTCCGGATGTGAGCGCGATGATCACACGGCTGCTCGTGGCCAATCGGGGCGAGATCGCCCGCCGGGTGTTCCGCACCTGCCGGGCACAGGGCATCGTGACGGTCGCGGTCTTCTCCGATGCCGACGCCGGTGAGCCTTTCGTGGCCGAGGCGGACAGCGCCGTCCGGCTGCCGGGTGCCGCGCCGGCGGATACCTACCTCCGGGCGGACCTGGTGATCGCGGCCGCCCTGTCGGCCGGCGCGGACGCCGTGCACCCGGGATACGGCTTCCTGTCGGAGAACGCGGACTTCGCCCGCGCGGTCGTCAATGCCGGTCTCACCTGGGTTGGCCCGTCACCCGCGGCCATCCAGGCCATGGGCTCGAAGGTGTGCGCGAAGAAACACGTTGCCGCGCACGGGGTTCCGGTGCTCGGCGAGGTGGATCCGGAGACGGTGACCGAGGCGGACCTTCCGGTGCTCGTCAAGGCGTCGGCCGGTGGCGGCGGCCGCGGCATGCGGGTGGTGCGCGCGTTGGCTGAGCTGCCGGCCCAGCTGTCCTCGGCGCGGCAGGAGGCCGAATCCGCGTTCGGCGACGGCACGGTGTTCTGCGAGCCGCTGCTCGAAGGGGCCCGGCATGTCGAAGTGCAGGTCCTTGCCGACACCCGCGGCACGGTGTGGACGTTGGGGGAGCGGGACTGCTCGATCCAACGAAGGTACCAGAAGATCATCGAGGAGACCCCGAGCCCGGTGGTGACACCGGGAACCCGCGAGCGGCTGTGCGCCGCCGCGGCGGCGGCCGCCCGCTCGATCGGCTACGTCGGTGCCGGCACCGTGGAGTTCCTGCTGTCCGCCGACGGAAGCGTCCACTTCCTTGAAGTCAACACCCGGCTGCAGGTGGAACATCCGGTGACCGAGTGCGTGTACGGGATCGATCTGGTTGGCTGGCAGTTGGCCATCGCCGAGGGCGCCCGACTGCCCGAACGGCCACCGCCGGCACGCGGGCACGCCATCGAGGCCAGGCTGTGTGCCGAGAACCCGGCGCGCGACTGGCAGCCGTGCGGCGGAACGCTGCACCGGTTCCTGATCCCCGACGTTGACGCGAGGTTCACCGCGCTGTCCACGTTCGGCCTGCGCCTGGACAGTGGCGTCGCCGACGGCTCGGTGGTCGGGATGCACTACGACGCCCTGCTGGCCAAGGTGATCGCCTGGGGGCCGGACCGTGCCTGGGCCGCGCGACGCCTCGCCGCCGCGTTGGCCTCAGCCCGCATCCATGGCGTGATCACCAACCGCGACCTGCTAGTCACGGTGCTCCGTGGCGAGGATTTCCGCGCGGGGACCACGGACACCGGCTATCTGGACCGGGTCGGTCCTGACGTGCTCGCGCGCGGCCCGCTCGAGGACCTCCGGCCGAGTGCGGTGGCCGCCGCCGTGGCGCTGGCACATGGGCGGGGCGGCCGATTTCCCTTGGGGTGGCGCAACGTGCCGTCACAGCCGCAGCACACGAGTTTCCTCGTCGGCCAGCGGCGGATCGACGTGGACTACCGGTTCGACCGCACCGGCGGCCTCGTCGTTCCCGACGGGCTGGACCTGGTTTGCGCAACCGCGACGGAGGTGGTGCTGGACGTCGCCGGCGTGCGACAACGATTCGACGTCACCCGCTATGGCACAACCGTGGAGGTCGACTCCTCCTTGGGGGCAGTGAGGTTGACCCTGTTGCCCAGGTTCGGCGAAGCGACCGACAAGCTCGCCGAGGGCACGACCCTCGCCCCGATGCCAGGCACCGTCATGCTCGTCGCCGTCGAGCCGGGAGCCCAGGTGGTCGCCGGCGAGGAGCTGGTGGTGCTCGAGGCCATGAAGATGCGGCACCGGGTGCTGGCCGCGGTCAGCGGCATCGTCACCGACCTGCCGGTGCGGCCGGGCCAGCAGGTCGCGGCGGGCACGGTGCTGGCCGTCGTCGAACCCAGGGAGAGCGAATGAACTTCACCGAGAGCCAGGAGCGGCAGGCACTGCGCGCCGCGGTCAAGGACGTCGCCGCACGCTACGGTCACGAGTACTTCACCGCCAAGGCGAGGAAGGGGGAGAAGACCAGCGAGTTGTGGGCCGAGGTCGGCCGGCTCGGCTATCTCGGCGTCGCCGTGCCCGAGCAGTACGGCGGCGGTGGCGGCGGCATCGGGGACCTCGCCGCGGTGTGCGAGGAGCTCGCGGCGGCCGGGTGTCCGCTGCTGCTGACGCTTGTCTCGCCGGCGGTCTGCGGCACCGTGATCGCGCGGTTCGGCACCGAGGAGCAGAAACGACGGTGGCTGCCGGGCTTCGCCGCCGGCACGGTCAAGATGGCCTTCGCCATCACCGAGCCGGACGCCGGCTCCAACTCGCATCGGTTGGCCACCTCGGTCCGGCGGGCCGGGGACCAGTGGGTCCTCACCGGAGGGAAGTACTACATCTCCGGTGTGGACGAGGTGGACGCCGTCCTGGTGGTGGCCCGCCATGTCGATGACACCGGACGGCGATTGTCGCCGTCGCTGCTCGTGGTGCCGACCGACGCGGCGGGCCTGGAGTTTCGGCCGATCGAGATGGACATCGTGTCGCCAGAGCGGCAGTTCACGCTGTTCTTCGACGACGTGCGGCTACCGGCCGACGCGCTGGTCGGCTCCGAGGGCGCCGGTCTGGACCAGCTGTTCGCGGGACTCAATCCGGAGCGGATCATGGCCGCCTCGTTCTCCACCGGCCTCGCCCGGTTCGCGCTGGCCAAGGCCGCCGACTACGCGAGAACCCGGTCCGTGTGGGGCGTGCCGATCGGGGCTCACCAGGGGGTGGCGCACCCGCTCGCGCAGTGCGCGGTGCAGATTGAACTGGCAAGGCTGATGACGCAGAAGGCGGCCGCGCTGTATGACTCCGGTCAGGACAAGGCCGCCGGCGAGGCCGCCAACATGGCCAAGTACGCCGCGGCCGAGGCCGCAGCCACCACCGTGGACCAGGCCATCCAGGTCCACGGCGGCAATGGGTTGGCCGCGGAGTACGGTCTCGGCGCGCTGCTGGGCGTGAGCAGACTCGGCCGCATCGCGCCGGTGAGCCGGGAGATGATCCTCAACTTCGTGGCTCAGCACACCCTGCGGCTGCCGCGCTCGTACTGACAAGGCGACGTGGCCCGCGGGCGACCGCCCTAGTGGCCGCCGCCGTGGTCGCCGCCACCAGGATGATCGCCATCGTGATCGCCGCCATGGTGACCGTCACCGTTCTGACATCCGATGTGTCGGCACGGGCCGTGGTGGTCGTCGCCGTTCCCGCTGCCGCCGACAGGACTGGCCGGCTGCGGCACCGATGTGCCTACACCGCTGGCGGGGGCGCCGGCACTGGTCGTCGCCGCCGGCGGGCCGCCGGCGGCGCTCGACGCCGAACCAGGCGTCCGTGTGCTGGCCGCGGCGCCACTCTTCGACAGCTCGGCGGAGCCGGGAGCACCGCCGGTCTGGGAGTCGTGCACGGTCACCGTCGTCACGATGGTGACGGCCGTGATACCCGGCCCGGACTGGCCGCTGACGCCTGTCGTCCTTGTCATGACGGCCATGCCGGTGATCGCCAGTGCGGCCACAGCCGCGACACCGCCAAGCAGGGCGAGCTTCCGGCGCCTGCGTTGGCGGCGGAACCCGCTGGCGGCCACCGCCGGAGCGGGCCGCGACACCCAGTGGACCGGCCGACCGGCCGCCGCGTCGGCCAGTGCCGTGGCGACCTGCTCCATCGTTGGCCGCAAATCGGGATCGGCCGCCAGCATGGACAGCAGCAGTTCGGTCACCTCGCCGGCCCGCCGCGGTGGGCGGGCGGTGCCGTAGGCCACCCTGTGAATCGTCTGGAGGGGGTTCTCGCTGGCCCCGAACGGCGGCTGGCCCTCGATCGCGTCGTACAGCGTGGCGCCGAGGGAGTACACGTCGGAGGCCGGGGTGGAGTCGTGCCCCTTGGCGATCTCGGGAGCCAGGAACGCCGGAGTGCCCGCGGAGAAGCCGTCCTGGGTCAGCACGGCGTCGCCCGCGGCGCGGGAAAGGCCGAAGTCGGCGATCTTGGCGACGCCGGAGGAGGCGATGAGGACGTTGGCGGGCTTGACGTCGCGGTGCACGATGCCCGCGGCGTGTGCGGCCGACAGCGCGGCGGCGACCTGCGCACAGATGCCCGCCGCCTCCCGCGGCGGCAGGACATCGCGTTCCTCCAGTATCGAGAACAGGCTCGGCGCCGGCACCAGTTCCATGACAATGCACGGCGTGCCCTGGTGGCTGAACACAGTGAACACGGTGACCGCGTTCGGATGCTGTAATCGGGCGGCGATTCGGCCCTCACGCTCCGCCCTGGCGCGAGCCTGGTCCGCCTCCTCTCCGGACAGCCCCGGCGGGAGCACAAGCTGCTTGACCGCGACCATGCGCCCCAGCCGCTCGTCCCGGGCCTGCCACACGACCCCCATCGCGCCGACGCCAACGGTCTTGACCAGACGGTACTGCCCGGCGACGAGCTCTCCAGCGTTGATGGCCGACCACCCCTACTCCGCGACCGTCGGAGCGCCCGTTCCGGCCGACGCGATGTCGCCTCGCCGAGACCTCGGCGCCTGAGAGCTCGGCGCCCGAGACCGAGGATCCGCGGGTACGTCTCCCCGGCTCTCTCGAGGTTTGTCTCCGATCGAACGTCGTGCTCGAGTCAACCACACCAGGGTGATCAACCGCATGAGTGAACTCGGGCCCGTGCGGGTCTCTTTCCGAGTTCCTCGGCGAAACGGGACGAACCGCATGGCCGCGCTGACGTGGGAACACCTCCGACCGTCGGAGCATCGGTCGGCTGTCCAGCACGTGGACTCAAGGGTAGCTCAAGCACAGGACGGCTACCCTGAAACTGGTCGGCTATGTGAGGAGAACGGTGGCGGAACGAGTTGACGCCCTGAAGGAGCTGCTCGACAGGCGTATCGCCGTCCTCGACGGAGCATGGGGGACGATGCTGCAGGGCGCCGGGCTGACCACATTGGACTATCACGGCGCCAGGTTCCGCGACCATGGACGCGACCTCACCGGGGACCCGGACCTGCTGAACCTCACCCGCCCGGACCTGATCCTGGACATCCACCGACGGTACCTCGCCGCCGGCGCCGACATCACCACGACCAACACGTTCACCGCGACCAGCATCGGTCAGGCCGACTACGGACTGGAGGAGGTCGCCGGCGAGATGAGCCTCGCTGGCGCCCGGCTGGCGCGGCAGGCCGCCGACGAGGCGGGCAGCCGGTTCGTGGCCGGTTCGGTCGGGCCGCTCAACGTCACCCTCTCGCTGTCGCCTCGGGTGGACGACCCGGCGTTCCGCTCGGTGTCGTTCGACCAGGTCCGTTCCTGCTACGCCGAGCAGATCTCCGCCCTCGCCGAGGGTGGGGTCGATCTGCTGCTCATCGAGACGATCTTCGACACGTTGAACGCGAAGGCGGCTATCGCCGCGGCCCGCGCCGTCGCGCCCGAGCTGCCGCTGTGGATCTCGGTCACCATCGTGGACCGCAGCGGCCGAACCCTGTCCGGACAGACACTCGAGGCCTTCTGGGCCTCTGTGGAGCGGGCCCGTCCGCTGGTGGTGGGGCTGAACTGCGCGTTGGGGGCCGACGAGCTCGCCCCGTACGTCGAGGAGCTCTCCCGGCTCGCGGACACCTACACCAGCTGCCATCCCAACGCCGGCCTACCCAACGCGTTCGGCGGCTACGACGAGCAGCCCCACCAGACGGCCGCCGCGCTGGGCCGGTTCGCCGAAGCGGGCCTGGTCAACATCGTCGGCGGCTGCTGCGGCACCACCCCCGAGCACACCGCCCGCATCGCCGAGGCGGTCGCCGCCATGGCCCCGCGACCGCTGACCGGCTTGGCGCCGCGGTCCCGGTTCAGCGGCCTGGAACCGTTTGAGTTCGGCCAGGACACCGGATTCGCGATGATCGGCGAGCGCACCAACGTGACCGGCTCGGCCCGGTTCCGCCGGCTTGTGGAGGCCGGCGACTACCAGGCGGCAGCCGACGTCGCGCTCCAACAGGTCCGGGGCGGAGCCAATGTCCTTGACGTGAACATGGACGCGGACCTGCTCGACGGCGAACAGGCGATGACCACGTTCCTCAATCTGATCGCCACCGAACCCGAGGTCGCCCGCATCCCGATCATGATTGACAGTTCGCGCTGGAGCGTCCTCGAAGCGGGGCTGAAGTGTGTGCAGGGCAAAGGGTTCGCCAACTCCATCAGCCTCAAGGAAGGGGAGGAGACCTTCCTCGACCACGCGCGGCGCGTACGGGACTACGGTGCCGGTGTCGTGGTGATGGCCTTCGATGAGCAGGGACAGGCTGACACCGTCGACAGGAAGGTGTCGATCTGCGCACGTGCCTACGATCTGCTCGTCCACCGGGCCGGCTTCGCCCCGCAGGACATCGTCTTCGACCCCAACGTGCTGGCGGTCGCCACCGGTATCGAGGAGCACAACGGGTACGCCAAGGCGTTCATCGAGGCACTGCCGCTAATCAAGCGGCGATGCCCGGGCGTGCACACGAGTGGCGGCATCTCCAACCTCTCCTTCTCCTTTCGCGGCAACGACATCGTGCGCGAGGCGATGCACACGGTTTTTCTGTACCACGCGATACGGGCCGGACTGGACATGGGGATCGTCAACGCCGGCCAGCTCGGTGTCTACGAGGACATCCCGGCCGACCTGCTCGAGCTCGTCGAGGACGTGATCTTCGACCGGCGCCCCGACGCGACCGACCGTCTCGTCGGTTTCGCGGAAACCATCAAGGGCAAGGGAAAGCAGCGCGAGCTCGACCTATCGTGGCGCGAGGCCCCTGTCGACAAACGCTTGGCACACGCGCTGGTGCACGGGATCGTCGACTTCGTCGAGGAGGACACCGAGGAGGCGCGGCGGACCGCCGCGCGGCCGCTGGACGTGATCGAAGGCCCGCTCATGGACGGCATGAAGATCGTCGGCGACCTGTTCGGCGCCGGCAAGATGTTCCTGCCGCAGGTGGTGAAGAGCGCGCGGGTGATGAAACGGTCCGTGGCCTACCTCGAGCCGTTCATGGAGGCCGACAAGCAGCGGGCGAACCAGACCAGCCGCGACAGCGGTGTCAGCGCCAAGGGAAAGATCGTGATCGCCACCGTCAAGGGCGATGTGCATGACATCGGCAAGAACATCGTCGGCGTTGTCCTCGGCTGCAACAACTACGAAGTGATCGACCTCGGCGTCATGGTTCCAGCGGCCAAGATTCTGGACACCGCCGTCGAGGAGGGGGCGAGCGCGGTCGGACTCTCCGGACTGATCACGCCGTCGCTAGACGAGATGGTCAACGTCGCCAAGGAGATGGACCGCCGCGGACTCGACCTGCCCCTGCTGATCGGTGGGGCCACCACCTCCAAACAGCACACGGCGGTGCGGATCGCCCCGGCCTACGGCGGCTCGACCGTGCATGTGCTCGACGCCTCGCGAGTGGTCGGCGTGGTCTCCGACCTGTTCGACCCGGTCCGCGTCGAGGAGCTGGACCGGAACAACCGCGAGGATCAGGAACGGCTGCGTGTGCAGCACGCGGAGAAGGAGCAGCGGCGGCTTCTCTCACTGTCGGCGGCGCGGGCCAACCGCCAGCGGGTCGCCTTCGACGACCAGCCGGCGCCGGCCTTCACGGGAACCCGGCTGATCGCGCCTGAGCTCCACGCCGTCACGGCACTGATCGACTGGCAGTTCTTCTTCAGCGCGTGGGAGCTGAAAGGCAAGTTCCCGGCGATACTCGAGCAGCCACAAGCGCGCGAGCTCTACGACGAGGCGCGCGGGATGCTTGACGAGATCATGGCCGGCGACCTGCTCGCGGTGCGAGGGGTTTATGGCTTCTGGCCCGCGCGCTCCGAGGGCGACGACCTCGTGCTGCCGGGAGTGACACGGTTTCCCATGCTGCGGCAACAGGCACAGTGGCAGGGCGCTCGACCCAACCGCTGCCTCGCCGACTACGTCGCCCCCGCTGACGACCACCTCGGTGCTTTCGCGGTCTGCGTGCAGGGCGGCGAGGAGCTGGCCAGGCGGTACGAGGCCGAGTACGACGACTACCGCGCCATCATGGTGAAGGCCCTCGCCGACCGCCTCGCCGAGGCGTGCGCGGAGTACACCCACCTGCAGGCGCGGCGGGCCTGGTACGAACCGGATGCCGCACCCACCCTCGACGAGCTGCACGCCGAGCGGTTTCGCGGCATCCGGCCCGCGTTCGGCTATCCCGCCTGTCCCGATCATTCCGAGAAGGGCAAGCTCTTCGAGATCCTCGAGGCGCGACGGCTTGGCATGGGACTCACCGAGTCCTTCGCCATGACACCGGCCGCCAGTGTCAGCGGGCTGCTGTTCGGCCACGCCGACGCCCGCTACTTCGCGGTGGGCCGGATCGGAAGGGACCAGGTGGAGGACTACGCCGCGCGCAAGGATATCGATGTGGCCGAGGCGGAGCGCTGGCTGCGGCCCAACCTCGGCTACGAGCCGCGATGAGCCGGACGCGTGACCACCACGAGTCCGCCGACCCGTGTGCGCGCACGGTTGCTCCTGTGTCTTGAGCAGCGCATGCTGGGTCCATGACTGCGGGTGAGGCAGAGGTCGCCGATGGCCGGCGTGTCTGAGCGGCCGGGCCACGGGCACGGCCATGGACACCGAGTGGGGTCAGGTGGCCGGCTCGGGTGGAGCCGGCTGCGGCACATGCTTGTTCCACACAGTCACGACAGCGCGGACCACGTCGACACCGCACTGGCCGCCAGCAGGCGCGGAATGAGGACCCTGCTCTGGTCCTTGGTCGTGTTGTCGCTCACCGCGTGTGCGCAGTTCGGCGTCGCGATGTTCAGCGGTTCCGTCGCCGTCCTGGGTGACACGATCCACAATCTCGCCGACGCCCTCACCGCCGTGCCCATCGGTGTCGCGTTCCTGCTCGGCCGCAGGGCGGCGACTCGCCGGCACACCTACGGCCTCGGCCGGGCCGAGGACCTCGCCGCGGTGGCGGTGGTGCTGGTCATCGCCGCGTCGGCCGCCGTGGCGGGATATGAGGCCGTGACACGGCTGGCGCACCCACAACCGGTGCACCACGCCGGAGTTGTGGCCATCGCGGGCCTCATTGGCTTCGCCGGCAACGAGATCGTGGCGAGGTGTCGCATCCGGGTCGGCCGGCGGATCGGGTCCGCCGCGCTTGTCGCCGACGGCCAGCACGCCCGCGCCGACGGGTTCACCTCGTTGGCGGTAGTCGTCGGCGCTGTCTGCGTCGCGGTCGGTTTTCCCCTCGCCGACCCGATCATCGGGCTCGGCATCACGGTGGCGATCCTGTTCGTCCTGCGCGACACGGCGCGGGAAGTGCTGCGGCGGCTGATGGACGCGGTGGACCCGGTGCTCGTGGACCTCGCCGACCGTGCGGCCGCGGCGGTGCCCGGCGTCGCGTCAGTGAGCGACCTGCGGATGCGGTGGGTCGGCCACAACCTGCGGGCCGAACTCGCCGTCGCCGTCGCCGGCGACCTGACCGTGGACCAGGCGCACCGCATTGCCCACGACGTCGAGCACCGCCTGGTGCACGCCGTGCCGCGCCTGGTCGAGGTGACGGTGCACACCGAGCCGGCGGCCACCGCTCAGGCAGCCCACGACATGGTTGCCCATCACCGGTGATCCGGGCAGCGTGGCGCGGACGGTGGTGTTCGGGTGGGCGGATTCCACCGGCGGCCAGGCTCAGTGGTTAGCTGGGGACGTTCGACACGGCTGTCGGCGGCCGGTATTGTTATACCGGTTACGGTGATGTACCGATACGAGAAACAAGGATGCGAGCGGGCAGGATGATCGAGCTGAAGACCGCCGACGAGGTGGCCACCATGCGGGAGTCGGGGCGGGTCGTCGCCAAGGCACTCGCCGCGACACGCGAGGGAGCCAAGGTGGGCACCTCGCTGCGGGAACTCGACCAGATCGCGGCGGCCGTCATCAGCGACGCGGGCGCGAAACCATCGTTCCTGCACTACCACCCGTCGTGGGCGCCGAGCCCGTACCCTGGCGTTATCTGCACGTCGGTCAACGATGCGGTCGTGCACGGCGTGCCCAGCGACTACCGGATCGCCGACGGCGACCTGGTCAGCATCGACTGCGGTGCCTACGTCGACGGCCTGCACGGGGACGCCGCCATCAGCTTCGTCGTCGGCTCGGCCGACCCCACTGATCTCGACCTCATCGCGTGCACCGAACGCGCCCTCTACGCCGGCATCGACGCCGCCCGGGCCGGGGCGAAGCTGGGGGATGTCTCATACGCGATCGGCGTGGTCGGACGCGAGGCGGGATACGGGCTCATGGCCGACCACGGCGGGCACGGGGTGGGGCGGGCCATGCACGAGGAACCGTACGTACCCAACGAAGGCAAGGCGGGCAAGGGACTGCGGCTTCGTGAGGGCCTGGTGTTGGCGCTGGAGCCGATGTTCATCATGGGCGGCCGCGACCAGTACTGGCGCGACGAGGACGGCTGGACCCTGCGTACCGTCGGCGGCACCCGGGCGGCGCATGTCGAGCACACCATCGCCATCACCGGGGACGGACCGGTGATCCTCACCGAACTGTGAGACGGGCCGGCTCACCCGGAGGCGGACAGCGCCGGCGCCTGGTCAGGTCCTGCCGAGCAGGCCGCCGCCAGCTGGTCGAGGGAGACCCCCAACGCGGCGGCGAGGGCCGCGATGGTGAAGAACGACGGGGTGGGTGCCCGCCCGGCTTCGATCTTGCGGAGTGTCTCCGGTGACAGTCCGGCCTCGGCGGCGAGCCGCACCATGCTCTTGTCGCCGCGCAACTGCCGCACGGCGGCGCCCAGTCGTTCACCACGCTGCCGCTCCAGCGGCGTCAGGGGACTACGCACCATGGCCCACATGGTAGTCCCGGCGCGGGCACGCCAGCAGGACGCGGCGCGAGCCGCAATCCCGCGTCAGCTGTCCAGCCGGTCCCGGCCCGCCCGCCCGGCGTACACGCCGACCGGGCGGAAACGCAGGGCCGGCTCGGCGTACTCCTCGAGTGCGTGTGCGGTCCATCCGACGACGCGGGCGATGGAGAAGATCGCCTCTCCCGTGTCCGGCCCCATCCCGCAGGTGTGCGCGAGCGCGGCGAGGGCGAGGTCCACGTTCGGGAACGCCTCGCCGCGGCGGCGGTCCAGCTCGGTGCACACCGCGTCGACGGCCGCGACCACCGGTGTTCGCGGCAGCATGCGCAGCAGGTGCTCGGCCCGCGGATCCCGGTGCCGGTAGACCCGGTGCCCGTAGCCGGGAACGTTCCCGCCGCGCAGGTGCTCGGAAAGGGCGGCAAGCGGATCGTGTAGCGCAGCACCGAGAAACCGGTACGCGAGTGTGCTCGCGGCGCCGTGGTAGTGCCCGTCCGCGGCGCCCAACCCGGCCGACACCACCGAGTACACGCAGGCGCGGGCACTCGCGGCCACCCGTGCGGCCACTGTGGACACCGCGAGCCCGTGATCGGCGAGCAGAACGAGTGCAGTGTCGAGCAGGTCGGGCCGGGCGGGCAGGGTTGACAGCTTGGGCCACAGCCGCGCGCCGAGGGTGCCGTCCACCGATGGCCCTGGCAGGGCGTCGACGAGCACACCGATCAAGGACCGTGCTGCGTGTACGACGGCGTCCGGTGTCAGGTCGAACCGCAACGGATCGGCGGCACCGAGCACCGCGACGGCGACCCTGAGCCGGTCGCTCAGCCGTGCGGTCGACGGCAGGACCGTGGCCGCCGACCGCACCAGCTCGACGAGCTTCTCGGGTGCCGGGAACCGCGGCTGTTCGGTGAGCTTGCCCGTCCACAGCAGGTGCGCGACGGATTCCACGGTGTGCTCGGGCACCAGCTCGCTCACCCGGTGTCCCCGGTAGTACAGCTCGTCCTCGTCGATCAGGGTCAGGGTGCTGCGAATGCGTTCCACCGCGCCGGACGGCGCGTGGCTCTCGCTGCCCCGTGCGGCCAGTCGATCCACCTCGGTCAGGGCGAACAGGCTTCGCCGGCGTCCCTTCGCCGGAACGCGGCGGAGCAGCCCGCGGCTCACGTAGGTGTAGACGGTCTCTGGTTTGACGCCAAGCCGGTGGGCGACCTCGGCGGTGGTGAGGTAACGCTGCTCACTGTCCTCCGGCATGACCTGCACCTCCGACGGAACGTCGATCCAATCGATGTTGACGATAGTCGATCGATGCATCGACAGTGAACGTCGACGGAGGAGGATCCATGCCAGCCAATCGAAACGGGGCCACCGAGGTGCCCGCGGGCCTGCGTGGCGTCGTCGTGACCACGACGACGTTGGGAGACGTCCGCGGACAGGAAGGCTTCTATCACTACCGCGGTTACTCAGCGATCGAGCTCGCGGAGTCGCGGAGCTTCGAGGAGGTGTGGTTGCTGTTCACGACGGGCCAGCTGCCCGCGGCGTCCGAGCTGGCCGAGTTCCGCGGCAAGGTCGCCGCACTGCGGACACTGCCGGATGAGGTGAGCGCGGCGTTGCCCGCCATCGCGCACGCCGGCGCGGAGTTCAGTCCGCTCGCTGGCCTGCGCACGGCCCTGTCGCTGCTGGCGACGGCTCGTGGTCTTCCCCCACTCTGGGACGCCGACTCGGCGCGGGCCGAGGCCGACGCGTTGCTGGTCTGCGCGGTGACACCGACGATCCTGTCGGCGCTGTACCGGATCCGGGCCGGCGAGAAGCCCCTCGCGCCACGCGATGACCTCGGCGCCGCGGCGAACTGGCTGTACCTGGTGACCGGCCGGGACCCGGCGCCAGCGCGGGTCCGCGCGATCGAGAAGTACCTGGTCGCCACGATCGACCACGGGTTCAACGCCTCCACCTTCACCGCGCGGGTCGTGGCCTCCACGGGCGCCGACGTGGTGTCCGCGGTGGCCGCGGCGATCGGCGCGTTCTCCGGCCCGCTGCACGGCGGCGCTCCCGATCGGGCACTGGCCAGCATCGACGAGATCGGCACGCCCGACCGCATCGACGACTGGGTTCGCGAGAAGGTGATCGCCGGCGATCGGATCATGGGCTTCGGGCATCCCGTCTACCGCACCGAGGACCCGCGTGCGGTCCTGCTGCGCGAGGTGGCCCGTGAGCTCGGCGGTGACCTGGTGGACTTCGCCACGACCGTGGAGCGGCGGGTGGTCGAAATCCTGGCCGAACTCAAGCCGGGCCGCGAACTGTACGCCAACGTGGAGTTCTACGCCGGTGTCGTGATGGAGCTGTGCGGCATTCCGCGCACCATGTTCACGCCCACCTTCGCCGTCAGCCGGATGATCGGCTGGTGCGCCAACATCCTGGAGCAGACCTCGGATCCCAAGATCATCCGTCCGTCCGCGCGCTATGTCGGTCCAGCCGCACCGGTTCCGCTTCCGGCTCCGGTCGGCCGATGACGGTTCCGCGACGGCGCCATTCGGCCAGGTGCCAAGGAAAATCAGGGCTTGGGTAACTTGGCGAACACCGGGCCTGCCACGGCGCGTGCGGTGGCACAGTCGGAATCCGTCGCGACGCCACTGAGATTCACCACGGAAACGGTCGCTGTCTGCGCCTGCGCCGTCGAACCGGGAGCGGGCAGCGATCCGACGATCTGGCAGAAGGCTCCCACCTTGTCCACAGCAGCGGGTACGCCGCCGAGGACGTCCGTGGACGGCTGGGCCGGGGACACGCCGATCATGAAGGTCAGGCTCACGCTGCCCGTCATGCAGCCGTGCCCGCCGATGTCGGGGTTGCGGTTCACACCCGATCCGAGAACGCGGTCGACGTCGGGGTCGGTGAGCAGGGCGCACGCGTCCAATCGGCCGAAGGAGCGCTCATCGAAGGCGATGTGCCCCACCCGCTGTCCGGTGATGGCGGCGAGCGCCCCTGCCACCAACCGGTCCGCCTTGGCGCACCGGGCATCGGGTGAACTCGACACGCCGCCGCTGAGGTCCGAGGCGGCCAGCGCCAGCCTGATCCCGTCGTTGAAGGCCAGTTCTCTCGTGCATCCCTGTTTGGCGTCGACAGTGGACCGCTGCACGCTGATGCCGAGCGGCAGTGCGGCGCCGTGATAGTCGTACGGGCTCAGGCCCGAGTCCGAGCCCGCCGACAACGGACCCGCCACCACGGAAAACCGGGATGCACCGTCGGTCACCTCGGCACGGCAGGCCCCGAGCATGAACAGCGAGGGCTTGGTCACGGTTCCGCTTCCCGCCGCTCCCGATGCGTCGAGCAGGCTGCAGAAGTCGACGGTGCGCAGTTCGCCGAGCGCGGCCGCCGCCGTAAGACCCGGCCCATGCGTGGACTGCGGCCCGGTCACCGAGTTCGTGCACGCGGTGACTAGAACGAGGCCGCACAGCATCACGGCGACAATTCGACAGCTGCCCATGCTGACTTTCTGCACTCGGCCCGGGGACCGCCACAGGCCTTCGAGTGGTCGGTCACGCCGCTGTGGGGGTGCTCATCTCTACTCGGCCACCTCGGCGAGCAGTTCGATCTCCAGTGCCAGGTTGGCGGGCAGTGAGCTGACCCCGAAGGCGATCCTCGCGTGCCGCCCCCGGTCGCCGAATACGGCGACGAACAGGTCCGAAGCGCTGTCGACGACCCGCGTGTGCTCGGTGAACGTCGGTGCGGCATTGACGAAACCGCGCACGGACACGATCCGGGCGACCCGGTCCAGCGACCCGAGTTCGGCCCGCAGTGTCGCCAGCGCGTTCAACGCGGCCAGTCGTGCCGCCCTACGTCCGTCCTTCACATCGAGGTCCTCGCCGAGCTTTCCGCACACGCTGTCGCCGTCG
>JAFAZC010000150.1 GCA_019239965.1 Kutzneria sp.
ATCGGTCGTGTGCCACCATGAATCCCACTCGGAGTCCGAGCAGGCCGTACGCCTTCGAAAACGTGCGAATCACCCAGACCCGCTCGTCGTCGCGGTACAAATTGATTCCGTCGGCAATACCCGCCGAAACAGCGAATTCGCGGTACGCCTCGTCCACGATCACCGTGACGTGGTGGGGCAGCCGCTTGAGAAACCGGCGCAGTTCGCTCTCGCCCAGCACGCAACCGGTCGGATTGTTCGGGTTACACACCACAACCACCCGAGTTCGGTCCGTCACCGCGTCGGCCATCGCGTCGAGGTCGTGAGTGTATTCCCGCAACGGCACGCGGACGGGGTTCGCGCCGACATTGCCCGCTATCACCGGGTAGGCCTCGAACGACGGCCACGCGTGAACCACATCGGTTTCCGGGCCGGCGCAGTGACTCATCAGCTGGTGCAGCAGCGCCGCGGAGCCCGCACCGGCCAGGACGTGTGCCGACGGCACACCGAGCAGGTCAGCGATCTGAGCCGACAGACCTGTCGCGAACACGTCGGGGTTGCGGTTGATGCCTTCGGCGGACTCGAGGATCGCCTCGACGACACCAGGCAGGGGAGGATAGAAGTTCTCATTTCTGGCCATCTGATGGCGAACGGGAACGCGTGGTGCGCCACCCTGTCCGTACGCCCCGTCGGGAACTCCCACGCCGCCCCCCTTATTGCTCGTACAACGTCACCAGACGTCTACTTTTCAGCCGGGCGGAGGAATTCGTTGTCCGAAATAGTGGCGGTACTCTGTCGCCATTTCCAAGGCACATATTTCATATAACGCGCACATGGTATTCAATTTTCCGCCGGCTGAACCCCCACCTTGTCGACTACCCCCCGCCGACAAGGGCACTGTCACACGAGTTCCGACACCGGGCACTCGTGAGTTATGTCACTGCCGAGAATTCGACTATACGCCCAGGTCCGGGGAAGTCAAGCCACGCAAGTAGCGGGCCGGCGACACCATGTCCCGACCTGGTAGTGCGTCAATCCGATCCCCGAATTCACCGACCGCGATGCGCTGCGGCTATATTACTGTCCGTGGCTGGCACCATTTCGTCGATCAAGGACGACCACCTGCGGCAGGTTCGCGTGCTGGCCAGCCGGACAGGGCGCCACGAGTCGGGCGCGTGCCTGTTGGAAGGCGCGACACTGATCGAACACGCACTGGACACCGGGGCGGCGCTGCGATTCGCGATTCACGCCGAGGCAGCGGGCGACCCTGTATCAGCACGGCTCACCGAGGCCGCGGTGGCGATCTTGGAGGCACGAGAGTCCATCCTGCGCAAAGCAGTTGGACTCAGCCGACCGGTGCGGTGGATCGCGGTCGCCGATCTGGCCGAGGCGACCGACGACATGCCCTACGGAGAGTTCGCCGTCGTACTGGACAACGTGCTGGATCCGGGAAACCTGGGCACCATCGTACGAACCGCCGTCGGGCTCGGTGTTGTCGACGTGGTCTGCGCCGGCGAGGACATCGACCTGACCAGTAGGCGGGTCGTGGACGCCTCGAGGGCAGCGGTGCTGCGGGCGAGGATCCGCCGCTTCGCGTCACCGGTAAATGCGGTGGAAGCGTTGCGGGCACGAGGTTTTGAGATCGTGGCGACCAGTGGCCGCGGACCGACCATGCAGGGCCTCGCGCAGCTGACCGGTCGCCCGGTGGCGCTGGTGGTCGGCAACGAGACAACAGGCGTGAGCGACGACGTGCTCGCGCTGGCCGACCACGTCGTCCGCATCCCGATGTCCTCCGATGTCGAGTCGCTCAACGTGGGAGTGGCGACGGGGATCAGCCTGTACGAACTGCGCACACGGGCGCTGCTCACCGCCTTGCGGGACCACGCCCGCGCATCGCTGGTGGCCGAGCTGGGCGAGGCCGTCGATGCCACGCTGGCCGAACTGGACCGGACCGTCACCGACACCGACCACCTGACCGGGGACCAGCTGGCGGTGCTGGTGACGCTGCTCGCCGATCCCACGGCGGACCCCGCGCGCACGCTCGGCCGTGACGTCACCGATGCCACCGCCGAACTCGTCCGCGCGGGCTACCTCGACCAGGAGGTCACCCCCGAGGGCCGGCAGGTGGTGGCGGGACTGTGGTCTCCCCTGCGGCGGGCGGAGGCGACCGCGCTCGCCGGCTTCAGCAGCGAGGAACGCCAGGTGCTGCGCTCCTTGCTGCACCGGGTCGTCCGCAACTGCCGTCGACCGGCGGGGCCGCTGACATGACGGTCCGCCTCGTGCAGTTGCCCGCCGCGGTGCTGCACGCCCTTGCCATCGGCGATCTCCTCGCGGCGAACCAAGCCGCGCCTGTCGTGCTGACACCGTATTTCGTGGCACCCGAGTGGCGCGGCACGTGGCGGCGGCGCAGCAACCAAGTCGCCGCCGACCCCACGGCCGCGAGCTGGATCACCCGCGCCATCGTGGACACGGACCTGATGCTGGCCGTCGGTTGCGCCGGCTACCACGGACCGCCTGACGCCACCGGCATGGTCGAAGTCGGCTATGCCGTCGATCCCGCCCACCGCAGGAAGGGCTACGCCCGGGCGGCGCTGGAACTGCTGCTCGAGCGTGCGCGCCACGAACCGTCGGTGCGCACGGTTCGGGCCAGCGTCCGGCCGGACAACACCGCCTCCCTGCGACTGGTGGCGCAATACGGGTTCCTTGAGGTGGGCACTCAGTGGGACGAGGAGGACGGCCTCGAGACGGTGTTCGAGGTCGCGGTCAGTTCACCCAGGTAGGCCTCGATGGCCTCGGCGCCCTCGGTGGCGCCGCCGCAGGCCCGGAGTTCCCGGCTGACCCGGGCCAGGTTGGCGCGGATCGTCTCGTCATCGGCGACCTGGCTGACCGTGTCGCGCAGCAGATCAGCCGTCAGCGTCTCGGGGTCCAGCTTCCGCCCACACCCCAGCTCCTCGGCGCGTTCGGCGTTCAGGACCTGCTCGCCCATCTGCGGCACGGCGATCAGCGGCACAGCCTGGTAGAGCGCCTCCATTGTGGAGTTCATCCCGGTGTGCGACACGAACGCGCGTGCGTGACCGAGCACCGCCGGCTGCGGAAAACGGGAACCGACCTCGAAGTTCGACGGAATCGCACCGAGGCTGGCCGGATCGACGGCCGCCCCGATCGACATGACCACGTGCCAGGGGCTTCCCCCGAATGCCTCGACACACATCGCGAAGAACTCCGGCCGGTCGTTGAACACGGTACCGAGGGAGATGAACAGCACCGGAGACCCGTCGGCCGGCGGCGACCACTCGTCGGAATGCGCGCGGGAGCCGAGGGACGGCCCGATGAAACGAAACGTGTCGTCGAAAGTCTCGCCCGCGAACTGAAAGCTGCGAGGAATGAACGCCACCTTCAACCCGGCGGTGGGCTCCTGGCCGAACACGGCGAACCGCTCGGACAACCCGTTGTCGGCGGCGAATGCCTTCAGGGCCGCCTGTACCTCGGCTAACACCGCCGAGGCGGCGTCGGCGCCAGCCGACCCCCTCATCTTCGACCGCAGGTCGAAATGCTTATTGGAGGCGAAACTCGGTATCAACGCCACGGCGGGAACGTCGATCTTGTCCGCCAGCGCGGAACCCACGAAGCTCATCCCATCGTGGCACACCGCATCGGGTCGGTCGTCGCCGAAGTGCTCGACGAGAACGGGCAGGCAGACACGAGAACTCTCGATGAGCTTAGTCATCATCGCCGCCGCCCGAGAGCCATCCGCGCCGAACCCGCGGCCGACGATCTTGCTCACGTCGAAGTCCCAGGGCAGCTCCACCGGCGTCGCTCCAGCTTCCCGTACCGCGGGAAGCAGCTCGGAGCCAGTGGCGTAGCTGACCCGGTGTCCCCTGGCGACGAGCTCTTCCACCAACGGCAGGGTGGGGTTGACGTGGCCGTACGCCGGAACGCTCACGAAGGCTAGGTGCTTGCTCATACGGCCAAGATAGTTGTATTCAGCAACTTTGTCATGATCGTCGCCGGGTGAGGACAAACACACCGCAGACCCTCAGGCCCCCGTCGAGCCACCCACCACGGCATCGGAGGACTCGTCCGAGGCGGGCTCCGGTGGCACGATCCCCGCCAGCTCGCCACCGACATCATTGACCCGCAGCACAAACGGGCGCGTCTGGGTGTACCGAACCACCGACACCGAACACGGATCCACCACAATGCGCTGAAACCCGTCCAGATGCACGCCCAACGCGTCAGCGAGCACCGACTTGATCACGTCCCCGTGAGTGCACGCCAGCCACACAGCACGCTCACCGTACTCGCCGGCGACCCGGGCATCATGCGCCCGCACCGCGGCCACCGCACGGCACTGAACCGCGGCCAACCCCTCGCCGCCGGGAAACACCGCTCCCGACGGATGCTGCTGCACCACCCGCCACAGTGGCTCCTCAAGAAGATCCTTGAGCGCGCGGCCAGTCCACTCCCCATAGTCCACTTCGGACAAGGCGGGTTCCTCGACAACGCCGAGCGCCCGCGCCTGGGCGAGCGGAGCCACCGTCTGCTGACACCGCAGTAACGGCGAAGCCACCACCGAGGCCAGCTCGATCCCACCCAGCCGCCGCACCAGCTCCGACGCCTGTCCCCGGCCGGACTCCGACAACTCCACACCAGGTCGCTGACCAGCGAGCACACCGGAACCGTTGGCAGTCGACTGCGCATGTCGAAGCAGAATCACCGTGGCCACCTCCGGAGCCTACGCACACCGAGGAAAACCGCGACAAAGACCGCCGCCAGGGAGCAACACCGCCGGACCACCCGATCCCCCTACCGCGTGTTCGCCCGACCCCGCGGCCGCTCACCGCATAGGCTTGGGCCGTGCAACAGCGACACCTCGGCCGCAGTGGCCTGCGAGTCTCCCGACTCGCTCTCGGCACGATGACCTGGGGCAGGGACACCAGCCCCGACCAGGCCACCAAACAACTGGCCGCGTTCACCGAAGCCGGCGGCACCCTCGTGGACACCGCCGACGTCTACGCCGACGGCGACAGCGAACGGCTCATCGGCGTCCTGCTCGGCGACGTCGTCGCGCGCGACCAGATCGTGCTGGCGACCAAGGCTGTGGCACACCGCACCGACGGACCGTTCGGCGGCGGCGCCTCCCGCGGCGCCCTCCTCACCGCCCTCGAAGGGTCGCTGCGGCGCCTCAACGTCGACCACATCGACCTGTGGCAGCTCCACGCGTGGGACGCCGCCACCCCGATCGAGGAAACGCTCGCCGCCGTCGACACCGCCGTCGGCAGCGGAAAAGTCCGCTACGTCGGCGTGTCGAACTACACCGGCTGGCACCTCGGCACCGCCGCCACCCTGCAGCGGGCCACGCCGGGGCACACCGCCATCATCTCCAACCAGGTGGAGTACTCCCTACTCGAACGCGGCATCGAACGCGAGGTCGTGCCCGCAGCCGAACACCACGGCATTGGCCTGCTCCCGTGGGCACCTCTGGGACGCGGAGTACTGACCGGCAAGTACCGCAACGGCACACCGGCCGACTCCCGCGGCGCCTGCTCACACCTGGCCCCCTACGTCGAACAGCACCGCACGGAGCGATCCGCGCGCATCGTTCAGGCCGTCGCCACCGCCGCCGAGGGACTGGGCACCTCACCACTGGCCGTCGCCCTCGCCTGGGTCCGAGACCGCCCAGGCGTCGTCGCCCCTGTCGTCGGTGCCCGCGACGCCACCCAACTGCATGGCTCCCTCGCCGCCGAGGACCTCGTCCTGCCGCCGGCCATCCGGGCTGCCCTCGACGACGTCAGCAGGATCGAACTCGGATACCCGGAACGCCCGCTGGTCTGACCCACAGGACTGAGCCGCCCGGGTATGGTTGGCGACACGCGCGTGACGTCTGGGTGTCTTTCAGGAATCCTGGACGGAATTCGTTGTCGCGAGGAGGCAGCTGTTGCGCCGACTGACCGTGGTCACGACGGTAGGACCCGTCCTGGCCACGGGATGCGCGGCGGACCGCCCCGACACACACAAGCCCAAGGCCACTGACCCCGGCCCGGCCGCGACTCCGGCCAGTTTCCCCGAACTGACCGCCACCTCAGAGGACATCGTCGTTCCCGTGATCGGCGCCGCCGCGATCCACCAACCTCGTGCGGCGTTGGCTGATCACGTCAGTGGACGTGTCCCCATCGCGCCCGCCGCGGGTGGAGGGATGCAGGTGGTGCAACCGTGACCATGACCGCCGACGAGGTGATCGACGCAGACTGGGAGTACCGGGGGTTGCGGCTGCCACCAGGGGTGTCGCGCCGCACCGCCGCCACCCAGCTGGCGATCCATGCCGAGTTCTCCGGCTGGGAACTGGTCCGTGTGCTCCTCTACGGTGACGGCACCCGCAAGGTCTGGCTGCGCCGCCGCCGCACCGCCAAGCTCGCCCCGGTGCTGGCCACCTGACAACACTGGTATCCGCGACCGGTTGAGATCCCACACATCTGTACCTACTAGTATGTATGCTGGTGGGGTGAACACGCCAGACCGCCTCATCGAGAGCACCCGCGAACTGCTGTGGGAACGCGGCTACGTCGGCACCAGTCCCAAGGCCATCCAGCAGCACGCCGGCGCGGGCCAGGGCAGCATGTACCACCACTTCCGTGGCAAACCAGACCTCGCGCTCGCCGCGATCAACCGCACAGCCGAGGAGATGCGGGCCAAAGCCGAGACCGAGTTCACCGGACCCGGCAGCGCCATCGAGCGGATCACCGCCTACCTACGGCGCGAACGCGACGTTCTCAAGGGCTGCCCGATCGGCCGACTCACCCAGGACCCCGACGTCATGGCGGACCGCGTACTGCGCCAGCCGGTCGAGCAAACCCTCGCCTGGCTCCGCGCACAGCTGGCCGCGATCTTGACAGACGGGCGGAAACGCGGCGAGTTCGACGCCACGCTCGACCCAACCGCAACAGCCGCCACCATCGTCGCGGTGCTCCAAGGCGGCTACGTCCTCGCCCGCGCCGCCCGCTCGACCGATCCGTTCGAGCAGGCCGTGAACGGCATCCTCACCCTGCTCGCCGGCCACTCGCCGAAGCGCACTCCGTGAACGAGGACAGGAGGGCCACCACAGCATGT
This sequence comes from Kutzneria sp., assembly GCA_019239965.1. Taxonomy (GTDB): domain Bacteria; phylum Actinomycetota; class Actinomycetes; order Mycobacteriales; family Pseudonocardiaceae; genus Kutzneria. The sequence goes on from JAFAZC010000150.1 coordinate 7,087, forward strand.
ACGCCAAGCAGTACGAAATCACCCTACCCGCCGACTACGACATGCGGATCATCCGCAAGAGAGTGGCCGACTTCGGCCACACCTCGACGACCGCGACGGCCTCACCTTAAAGGCCTACACGATCCGCGAACACGGCGTCACCGGTTCCCCGGTCAACCAGTACGCCCCCTTCTACCTGTGGAACGACACCGGCGCGATGAGCCACTTCTTGGTCGGTGGAGGCGGCTTCCACAACATCATCCGCGACTTCGGCCGACCGGTCGTCCACCACTGGGCGGGCGTGGCCACGGCGGCCGGCCCGGCCCGTGACAGACTCCCAGAGTCGCGTCACGTCGACTCACCTCCCTCCCAGCCGCCTCCGACGACTCCGGGTTGGGACTGTCGGCCCAGATCACCCGGGAAATCGAACAACTGGACGCTCTCGCCCGCCGTGAAGAGGTCCACACCGCGGCGCTCGCCCTCGATCCCCGGCACTGGCAGCTGATGCGGTTCGTCCATGTCGCCGGTGAGGTGGACATGGCGACCGTTCCCACCGTGTCCGAAGCACTTCAGCAGGTGATCAGTACCAATCCATCGGCGGTCGTACTGAACCTGACGAAGGTGGATTTCCTCGGCTCCTCCGGGCTGCAGATGCTGATCGAGGCACGTCGGGATGCCGACGCTGCGCAGGTACGGCTCGTGCTGGTCACGCAGTCCCGAGCCGTGCTACGACCAATGGAGATCACCGGCATCCTCGATGCCTTTACCGTGTTGCCGTCCGTGGCCGCCGGATGGGCGGACGCCGCCGATACACCCCGTACGGCAGCGACAGAGAAGCCGAATTCGCCGTTAAGACGGCGCATCGACGCCGAACGAGAACATCCGTAAGCCGGGCGATCCGCAGGTGGTTACTGCACGTTGCTGGACCGGCATGGCCGTTCCGCCCGGTCACACCCTGCCCGGTACGCGTGTCACGGCGAGTCAGGAGGGTGAGGTCGTCACCAGCGCGCTCCAGGAACAGGTAGCGCTGGTTAGATGGCGGCACATCGTGCGCAGGTCCTCGATGATCTCCTGGACGGTCTCGGCGACCGGACCAGCTTGGGCACGGCGGGCGCGCATCGAGACGTAGCTCGCAACGGCGAAGCGGACGATCACGCACGCCCCTCCGAGACTCCCAGCCACATCGAGATCACTCGGCCAGGCCGAAGATCACATACCCACGGTCATGAAAGATCGAGGCTAGAACAGGGTCGCCATCCTTGAGGCCACCAAGGTCAAGTTCGCCTCATCACAGAAACGGGACCCGCACCATCCCATCTGAACTCGCGACGGCCTTCGCACCGGTGCAGGTACACAGTCAAGGTCGACCTCGAAGCGCTGACCAGGCCGCCCTGAGGTAGTTGGCTGGTCGCCAATACTGGTTGACGACCAAGCCAGCCAGTCACAGTGTGTGCAGCCAGTCCGCGATGTGCTTGTAGTACTCGGGCGCGTTGGGTGCGTAGTTGATCGAGTGGCCATAGCCGTGCAGGACATAGGCCGACAGCCTGGGTGACTTCGGATAGTAGGGCGCCTCCGATCGCCGCAGTGTCTCGCCCGAGGTGCACGTGGCGCCTAGCGGCGGCCCGCAGTAATTCGGGTCGTCACCCTGCACGACCATGACCGGTACCGTGATGCGCTGCGATATCGGGGTGATCTGGGAGTTGAGCAGGATAACGTCGACCGCTTCAGTAGCCGCGAAGACGTCCTTGGTGTCCTCGTCGTAGGTGATCGCGTCGGGGTCCCGCGGTCCCGGGGTATGGAAATCCTGGTATCGGCTTCCAGGACTGGTGGTCAGGTACGCGAGATCCTTGAGATCGCGATACTTGTTCCCAAGCACCGGATCAACCGCCGCCGGAGTCATCTTCGCCAGTGTCGGTGCAACGACTGTGTAGTTCATCCCGTGCGTGAACCCGGTGGTGAACACGCCATCGACGTCCCGGTAGGTGCCCGCCTCGATCAGCGCCATGGCCGAGCCAATCGAGTGGCCACCGACGATCACCTTGTCGTACTGGGACCTCATCTTCCCGATCACCTGGTGCACCGTGGCGGCCTGGCTGGAGGCCGTCAGCAGCACGCTCGGCGGTTTCGAGCTGTGCCCGGTGCCGAGCCGATCGACCGCCAGGGTAGCGATGCCGGCGTTGTACATCGCCATCTGAAACGACCGCGACTGCAACGCCCGGTCTTGCGGCAGGTAGCCGATGTCCCAGTAGCTGCTGTTGTAGGTCCCACCGGGGATCAGTACGGCGAGGGTCTTGGCGCCGGGCGGTGAACACAGGTGTCCATACATGGATCCCTGTTCGCTGAGCACCGACATGAGAAACTCTGGCAGCGGAATCTGTACGGAATACGTCCTGTCCTGGCAGGGCCAAGACTCGCCGGCGTCGGCGGGCACGGGCGCCAACAGTGCGACCATACCGATGGCAGCGGTCAACGTGGCACACATCCGGCGGAAGCGGATGCGTTTGGGTCCACTGGGGAACAAACGCACGGGAAGTACCTCTCATGGAAGGAGTTCGGGGCGGTCAGCCCCGGGGAACAACGGTCATCGGCATGCGGCTGGGATAAGCGGCGGAGGTGAACTTCACTCGAACCGGCCTGGCCGGCACCGGAACCAGCCGCCACCGCGCGGCGATCGTGGCCAGCACGATCAGGATTTCGGTCTGGGCGAAGGAGTTTCCGATGCACTGGCGGTTGCCGGCCCCGAACGGGATAAAGGCGCCCTTGGGTAGCTGCCTGACACGCTCGAGCTGCCACCGGTCGGGATCGAAACGGTGCGGGTTGTCATAGAACCGGGAATCGAAGTGCAGGGCGTGCGGGCTCACCGTCACCTCGGAACCTGCGGGGATCCGTTCGCCGGCGAGTTGGACCTCTGCGGTGGCGCGACGCATCAGGATCCAGACCGGGTACATCCGCAGGACCTCGTTGACCACCTGCTGGGTGAAGGTCAGCTTGGGCAGATCATCGAAGGTGATTAGCCGGCCCGACAGCACCCTATCGAGTTCGGCGTGCAGCCGTTGTTCCACCTCGGGATGCCGGGCGATCTCGTGGAAGGCCCAGGCGAGCGCCAGTGCGGTGGTCTCGACAGCTCCGGTAAACAGGCTGAGGACCTCGTCGCAGATCTGGTCGTCGGTCATGTGCTCACCGGTCTCCTCGTCCCGCGCGAGCAACAGCATCGACAGCAGGTCACCCCGGTCGGCGCCCTCGGAGCGCCACTCCGAGACGACATCCAGCACCATGGACCGCATCCGCTCGATGGCCTCGTCGAAGCGGCGATTGCCAGGAATCGGTAACCGCTCGACGAACGACGGCGACAGTGCGCGGACCATGCCCTGTTTGATCACGATCGGGATCGACCGGCGCGCCTCGACGGTAGCTCGCTGCCCGACCTCGGTGGAGAACAGCGTCTCGCCGACGATGCTGACCGCGATACCCTGCATGTCCTTGTCCACTGCCCGGACCTCGCCGGACCGCCACGGGCTGACCAGCTCCGATACCGCGCGGACCATCGTCTTGGCGTAGCCGGCAATGCGCTCGCGGTGGAAGGCGGGCTGCATCAACCGGCGTTGCCGCAGGTGAAAGGTACCGTTGGATAGGAGTAGCCCGTTTCCCAGATACGGCACAAACTTGTCGAACATCATGCCCTTGCGGAAACTGCCACCGTCGTTGACCAGCACGCGGTGCACCAGTTCCGGGCTGGTCACGAAGTACGTCGGTAGCGGCCCCAGGTACACCTTCACCACGTCGCCGTACCGGTACAGCTCCGAGGTGAACCTGAACCGGCGCCGCAGCATCGCTGGGGTATGTCCGAGAAGGGGCCACCGGCCGGGCGCAACCGAGACCGACATCTCGCTCCTCGTCAACGTGAAAAGGACAAGCCAACATAGCGCCACCCGACGGAGCCAGCCAGTACCTGATCGGGTAGCGCCGTTCACTCCGACAGCCAAATAGTTCGTGCTCTACCGGTCCGATATCCTCCAGCACAATCGGAACTGTCGATGATGACGGGGGCGCCGTGAGTGACGTGTCCAGCTGGGTCCCGCCGGGGGCGAACCTCAATACACCGAGCGTGGCCCGAATCTATGACTACCTACTCGGTGGCGGCCACAACTTCGCGGTGGACCGCCAGACGGCGGTCCAGATCCAGCAGGCGATGCCTGGTCTGGCGCAGGCCGCCAGGGTGAACCGGGCATTCCTCAGACGCGCTGTGCTTTTCATGGTGGAACAGGGAATCACCCAATTCCTCGACATCGGTTCCGGCATCCCAACCGTCGGCAACGTACACGAGATCGCCCAGCAAGTGAATCCGGCGTGCCGGGTAGTGTACGTCGACAAAGACCCGGTCGCGGTGGCGCACAGCCAGTTGATGCTTCAGGACAACAAGCAGACCGGCTGCGTGCAAGCGGACATGCGCGACCCCCACGCGATTTTCGCCAGTGCACCGGTCAAGCACCTGCTGGACCTCAACAAACCAGTCGGCTTGCTGATGCTGTTGATGCTGCACTGGGTGCCTGACGAGGCCAAGCCGCTCACGCTGATGGACCACTACCGGAGGCAACTGGCTCCCGGGAGCTACCTGGCGATCACCCATATCGGAGACGAGCACTACGACCAAAAGCTGGATAAGGCGGCCGGGATCGTCAGCGCGAAAGGCGCAGACCAGATCAACCTCCGGGCATACGAGGAGATTCTGCCGATGTTCGGCGATTTCACACTGGTCGAACCGGGATTGACCCGCTGCGTGATGTGGCGCGCCGACGGCCCCGGCGCCATCTCAGACAACGCCGACATCAATACGCTGCTGTACGCGGGGGTTGCGGTCAAACCTGCCGACGCTCGCTGAGCCAGCACGGATGTTCACACCGGAACGGTGGCTTGGCACCGGATTGTGTGGTCGACCGATCCGTAGGATACCGATCGTTGCCGTGACAGCTCTGCCACAGGAGCCCTAGCCCGCTGCTTCGCGCCCAGCAGACTGAGCGTTTTTCATCCCGCGGCGGGTTCGCGGTCCTGGAAGGCGTGGATGGTTGCGGTGTTGTCGTAGCTACGGTGACCCGTGTCGCCCAGCGCAATCAGGCCAGCATCGCGGAGCGCGGCGAGAAGGTTCCAGACGCGGGCTGCGGAAGTGTCATGAGTGCTTCCGGGCAACTGGCCGACACCCACATGGTCCCGTCCGGGAAGGCGATCACCTGCAGATTCACCCGTGCCTCTTGTGCTTGCCCGAGTAATACGGCCGGTCGGTGGCGATCCGGTCGATCGGGATCAGGGCCGTCGATGATCACGTAGGCCATACCCTGCCGTTTCGCCTTCCGCAGCGCCACGCGAAGCTTCGGGGACCTGCAGGGCGAGTAACTCGATGGTCTCGTTGACGTATCGTCAAGACGTGGCGACTGACACCGCGAACCCGGCGCCGGCCTGGGTGAACGGTTCGCCCGTGCACAGATACACCAGTACCAGTAGCGCCTGCTGCCCCGGGTTGAGCTTGCGTCAGACCGATCTTGCCTGCTTACGGTGGATACGGATGAGGCCGGACACGAAGGTCAGGGCCTGATGTGACAACGGCAGCGCCGCACGGTAGAACAGCACGCGAAGCCTTCGGTGGTATGAACTAGGCTTGGTCGACAGCCCTCCTACCTGAGGCTTCATCTGTTGTCTCGCCGACACAACGATGATCCTTTTGCTCGATGATGACAGCTCGTACTCCAGCGAGTTGAAACGCCAAGCGAACGGCTAACAATCATTAATATCGCTAATCGTTTTTCTCCGGCCATGGCGGCTCATTTCGATCTCGTCGGTCCGCCCGCTGCCGTGACGGCGCCAGCCGAACCGGCTCCCCCGGGTTGGCAGGTCGGGCACCAGTAGAGGGTTCGCCCGATGAGCGCGCGGGAGGCCACTGGTGTCGAGCACACCAGACACGGCTGCCCCGCAAGGCGGTAGACGTACACCTCACCACCGTGTCGATCTACCCGGTCCGCACCCCGCCCGCATCAGCCCGACAAGATCGTCCCAGATCACCCGCCACCGCTCCGCGCCCAGCTTCCAGCCACCATGGGATCAATCCCATGCCGGAACAACGCTTCCGCCCTGTATACATAGCATGCAATTAGTTACACACTGGATGACGATGCGCGACCGCAAGCACCCAACCCGCGAAGCGATTAAGCGCTTGGTACATAAAGGGGTTTCCCGGCTACCAGAGTGTGCGAGACATAGCGATAGACAGTATCTAACTCTTTTGCCAAATTAAGTGACCGATTCTGATCGGTCATCGCCAGAATGCTTGGCTATTACCCTGGCGACGTGCAGTGTCGCCGCCACGGTCGCAGTGGAGCGGACCGGTGACGCCCACTTCGACCAGGTCGTGACCGTCCGGGACCCGTGACCGTCGCAAACGGGTTGGCAAGGTAGTGCCGCCCACATTCATCCACTTCGCCAACACTGGTCGCCGCCGTTGCGCGGGTCGCGCCAGGATGGGGCTGTGATCTCGAGCTCGGTGGAATGGGTACCGCTGCTGATCGTATGCCTGGTCTTCACGGTGGCGGCCGCGCTTGTGGTGACGGCGGGGCGGCTGATGCCACCGTGGCCGGTGGTGTTCGCGGCCGGCCGGGCGGTGCTGCAGCTGGCAGTCGTCTCGGCGGTGGTCACGGCGGTGTTGGCCTCGCTGGGCCTGACCGGCTGCTTCCTGCTCTTGATGGCGGCGGTGGCGACGGCGACCTCGGCGGCCCGCACGGGGGTGGGCTGGCGCGGCGCCTGGGTGGGGCTGGCGATCGTATCGGGCGCGATCCCAGCGCTGGCGCTACTGCTTGGCACGGGCCTGCTGCCAGCGACGGGCATCGCCCTGGTGCCGATGGGCGGCATCTTGATCGGCGGTGGCATGACGGCGACGACGCTGTCGGTACGCCGCGTACTGGACACGCTCGAGCAGCGGCACGGCGAGTACGAGGCGGCGCTGGCGCTGGGCTTCACTGAACCGGTGGCGATCCGGGAGCTGGTGCGCAAGCCGGCGGCGGACGCCCTGCTGCCGGCGCTGGACCAGACCCGCACAGTCGGCCTCGTCACCCTTCCGGGTGCTTTTGTTGGCATGCTGCTCGGCGGGTCGCCGGTGTGGCTGGCGGGCGCGTTGCAGCTGATCGTGCTGCTCGGATTGCTGGCGGTGGAGGCGCTGGCCATCGTGATCGTGGTGGAGCTGGTGGCCCACGGCCGGCTACGCAGGCCTTGATCATCTGCTTTTCTACTGAAGCCACCTTCATTCGCCGCATATGCGATTGATGACAGGTAGGTTCTGAATGGGCCACAGCCGTCGCCTGCATCCACGAGTCAAACCGCAACACAACGCGGATCATCGAATTACACAGCTACAGATCAGCGGTCCAGTGGTTGCGACATCGCGGCGATGTAACGTTGATAATCCGTGTTGGTGCGCAGCTCGATCGGCGGGCTCGGATCGTGGTTGCCCCCGACAGCCTCGGCGAGCAGTGCGGCATGGATCTGTTGTAAGTGGGAGGGTTGCGCGGCCATCGCGGCCGGGGTGGGGGGCGGGGGTGGCGCGGTGACGCCGGCCAGTGGGTCATCAGTGCGTGGCGTGGTCAATGTCAACGCGCCGGCCACGTCCGGTGCTGCGGCGTCACGCCGGGTCAGCGCGGGTATCGACCAGCGGTGCTCGACGGTGGCCAGGATGCTGGTGTGATCGAGCGGAGTCGACCTGTCAGGGACCCGGTAGACGGTGCCGGCCTCAACTAGCGGACTGACCAGGACGGTGGGCACCCGTGGCCCGAACCGGGTGAAGTCGAACCCGAATTCGCCGACCGAGTCATCCGGTGGTGCTGCGCCCCACGGCGGCGGCACGTGGTCGTAGCAGCCACCGTGCTCGTCGTAGGTGATGATGAGCAGGGTCGAGTCCCACGCCGGCCCGCCCCGCAGGGCCCGGTACACCTGCAGGAGCAGCTCTTCACCAAGGGCGACGTTGTAGTTGGGGTGCTGACTGTTTCCAGTGGATCCCCAACTGGGTTCCAGGAACGCATAGCCTGGCAGACGACCCGCGGCGGCGTCGGCCTGGAAGTCGGTAAACAGTCCAAAGTGGGACTTCGGGGCCTTCTTGGTATCCGGGAAGTCCAGCCGGGTCAGCGGTGACGCGGTATCGCCGTAGACCTTCCACGGCACGCCGTGTGCGCTGAGTTGGCCGAAGATGCTGGGCACGGTGAAGGACTTCGTCTTGTCATCCAGGTAACCCTGGCTGGTTCCCGCGCAGGCAAATGCCCGGTTGGGCATTGTCATGGTTGGCGCCGAGCCGAACCAGTGATCACACACGGCGAAACCGCGAGCCAGGGCACTCAGCACCGGCAGCGTCGACGGAGTGTGACAACCCATGATCATGTCTGCGGTGGTGCCCGGTACCACATACCAGCCCTTGGCGTGATTGGCGGTGATCGCGGACGCGTAGTCGGTCACGAACCCGGTCATGGGTGCCACAGTCCCGGTCGCTGGCGACGTAGTGGATCCGTACAATTGGTTGTTAGTAGCTGCGTATCCCTCACCTGGGTCCGCACCCGGCATGAAGTATGCGTTCGGGGTTGTGGTGGTGATCGGATACACCGGCACCGGCTTCCCATCGACCCCCGAGCAACTCTGCTGTCCGGTCAGTCCCTCGAAGGCGTGCCCCAGCGGCGACACGTTGCCAGTATCCTGGTAAAGGTAACCCAACATGTGGTCCAGGGATCGATTCTCCAGCATCAACACCACGACGTGCTCTACTGCACCGAGTCCCTGTGTACTCATCGCGTCTCCGTTCCCGCAGCTCCACGGCCACGCATGGCATGGACTCGCCGATACATGCACCGCCAGCGAGCTTCGGACTCCACTCTGTCGTGCCTGGGTTGTTTCCAGCAAGATCGCTGACCCCAACACGCCCGAATGGCTCACGACAGTAGGCGCGACAGGCCGCAGCACTGGCCGGTCGGTGTCCGGACCGTGCCACTGATCCGCTACGCGGACTCCCCTGCCGGCGGGCGAGGCTACTGACTGTTCAGCGTGGTTGCCCTGCGTGTAGCCGGTACCATGCGGACCGGCTACACGCTCAGGTGGCTACCTCAGAGCCTTTGCTTCTTGACCTGATGAGATCTGGTCGTCGGGTCGTTCGACGAGGTTGCCGTTGACGAACACCGCGCCGGCGCGGACCAGCGCGACCAGTTGCGGCGCGTTCACCGCGCGCCAGCAGGCCTGGGCCGACTCGATCAGCTTGAACAGCCACCGCCAGCCCGGCCGCGCGAGAACCCGGCACCTTGGTCACCTTCGTGGGTGGTTCTGATTATTGCTCCCACACAGAAGCGTACTGAGCCTCTCACGAGGCTGGCATGCGTTTAGTCTCCTGTTAACGGGGCATACTGAAGCTATGACTGATGAGGTGCTGTATGACGATGGTCTCGTCACATTGGACCACGAGGGAATCACCCTACGCCGATACTACTTTCCCTTAGCTATCAGTAAACGTATCTCCTATGCGGCCATCATGGAGGTCCGGCAACAGCCGATGGGAACGTGGAGTGGTAAAGGCCGGTTGTGGGGCAGCGGTGACCTACGACATTGGGCGCCATTGGACCTGAGCCGACCAAGTAAGGACACCGCCATCATTCTCAACCTCGGCAAGTTCGTGCGCCCGGTTTTTTCTCCAAACGATCCCGAGCGCGTGATGGCCATCCTCCAGGAGCAAGTCAAAACAGCGGCACCCTGATCCTGGGTGATAGTCGATACCTTGCCATTCGAAAGCTTTTCCGCACCTCTACGACCGTTCGGACGCAATCGGCTGATAGGCCAAAAGTTAGGAATGGTGGGGAGAACCGTTGTTGCGCTGCTGAACGTTGCAACACCAGCACGGTGATCGTCCCTTGCCGCCCTGTGAACGCGAGCACGGGCCCCGACTGCCTCGGTATCGGTTGTTCAGCGGCCTGAGTCCGCAGGAGCACGTCGTTCCGATCGCGCCAAGGACCGGATGGTGAACTCCCTCGCCGCAGAGCACTGGGCAGGGACGACTATCCAGGACAGCTACAGACGTTAGGGGGAACTCTTCTTCAGAGTCGCCATTACTGACATCGCGATCAAGTCGACATCGTGGCAAGGGTCACGATCTTCGGCAGACGACGTTAGGTCCGCCCTGTTCACAGAGACCAGCAGGAGCGCGGTCTGGGCAACCCCGATCTGCGTTGTGCATTGCCCCTGACGACGTTTTGTGGAGTTCTCGGCGGTATTGACCGCCGGGTAACCACTGATTTGAGTAGGTTCAAAGACCGACGAGGTAGTACGGTGGCGGTAAAGCTGTTCCAGACCCCCAGACGTGACGTCAACGCTGGCGTGAAACGGTGGCCACACAGCACCTTCAGGTGTCCATTGGCATGCGGAGCCCTCTACAACACCTGGACCTGTTACTCCGAGATTGTGGAGCTGCTCGTCTCCGAGGAGATCACAGGGTTTACCCACGTACCGAGCCACGCTCAGCTCATCCTGGGAAATATGCGGTGCGAGCGCGACGGACGACGAGGCCGGGTGAGCACCAGAACTCTGCGTACATGCGGCGATGACCGCAAGAATACAGGCACCTAAGCCGAGAAGTAGCGATCGCATCGTCTCAGCCATCCCTTCTCGATCACCACACGTCCAACCACAATCCCAGCTGAGATGTACAGCCACAGTACAGCGGTAACACGGACGCGTTCGGTCGTCCCGCCTGATGGCGCTCTCTGAAACTGGGCTTGTCGTAGTAGGCGAAGGCGAACCACGGCACGGTGTCCACGCCTTCGTCTTCGAAGGTGTCGAGTAGTTCAGTGAGGTAGCCCGCCTGGCCGTCCTCGTCCGGGGTGGTTGCGGCTGCCAGGCCATGCCGTCGAGCTGGCCCGCGCAGCGGAAGCCATGGCGTGCAGGCGGTCGAGGTAGGTCCCGCCGGGGAGGGCGCCGTGGCCGAAGACGCTGAGCTCGCAGCCGGTGACGAACACGACCTGCGCGCCGCCCTGGCACAGGGCCTCGGCGCGCTGGGCGCAGTCGGCGAACAACGGCAGGACCTGCTCCAGGCGAAGGTCGGCAGGAAACGGCGAAAACCAGACTTCTAGGCCGGCCTCGGCAGCATGCCGGGCTGCGATGCTCAGCCGCTCGGGGTCGCGGCCGGAGATCCGCACGGCGTTGCAATGCAGGTCCCGGTGATCACCCTCATTTCGTGCCGGACCTGCGCGGGGTCGAAGGTCTTCCGGGTGAGCAGGAGGCCGGGGAAGGTCCCGGTGTCGTAGTTGATGCCTCGCACGCACCTCAGTGCCCTTCCACCTGGCTGAGTCCGCGTTCGAGCAGGTCGAAGGCCAACTCCACGTCGCGGGCCAACGATCCGCAACGCTTCCTCGCCCGCCTCGGGCTGCCACTGTGACCTCGACAACCAGGATCGGAGCACCACGATCATGAGCGCACCCAGTTCTGAGCAGGTTTCGGTAGCCCTGGAGGCGCTGCGTTCCGATGCCGGCATCTGGGACAAGGCCGCGGACGACCTGCACACCGTCACCTCGGCCATCAGCGGGCTCACTCTCAGGCCGGAGGCCCTCTCCGTATGGGCCGTTGAGCAGGGCGTTGACCGGACCTACGGCGACGCGCGCGGCAAGCTCGAAGAGATACTGGGCCAGGCGGCCGACGACTTCGGGCAGATCGCCAAGGCGCTGCGGACAGCCGCCGACATCTACGAACGCGAAGACGAGCAGAACATGCACAAGCTCAAGGGCGTTTACTGACAGGGGGAATCCGATGACCAACCCGTTGGTTCAGCAGGCAAGCAACAAGTCCATTTCCGGAGTGCGCCGTCCCGCCGAACACACAGACGTCCTCCGCGGACCCCTATCACCAATCCCGTGACGTGATCGGCTACGCGGCAGTGGTCGTGCGGTCGTGTGTCCAGCACTCGTTCTGGGATTGCTGCGGTGAGGCGGTCCCTGGTGTGGACGCTGATCCTCATTCCGGTCAATGGTCGGTATGGCGTGGGAGTGCGGCGTGGTGTGCATGGCGAGGTGCATTCAGTGCCGGACTGCGTATCCGTCCAGGATCAGACGCCGCCAATGCCAGCCGGTAGCAGTGGCGTCCCGCGCTGCCTGTTCGGCGTGCTGACCGGGAAGGTTCCCTCACAGGTGAGGGCTGGTACCGGGCGGTGCCTCGGCTCATTTCACACACGGCACGCTGCCGCCCTGCAGGCTGTCCATCGGCCCCGAGGTACTGCTCGAGGCAGCCACGGTAGCGGTGAGAACCGACGATGATGGCCCCACCAGCTTGGCAGGTGCGGCTGAGGACGGCGGGGTCAACTCCGCGGGCAGGGAGAAATCCGTACCGAGCACGACCCGAACATGGCCGTCAGCCAGGGCGCGATCCGGCCCGACATCGTCCACACCGAGCACGTCGCCCAGTGTCTTGCCGGCATCCGCCGCGCCGGTCCCGTAGTACACGCTGCTGTGGTCCAGGATCGACCGTCCCGTACTCGCAGCTCCCCTGGTCATACCTTTGGCGGCCAGCGCGGTCTCCACCGCAACGGCGAGGCCCGTCTGCCCGGTGGCATTGACCACATCCACCGTCACCGGCGGAAGGCTAACGGCAGCCGCGGGGGTGGTCGTACCGCCGATGAGACTGTGCACAATGGATCGGATCTGGGGGAGATCAACCAGATTGACGTCTTCCCCGTTGACCGTGCCGAAGCTTTTGATCGGTAGCGTGGTGTAGGTGACGCTGCCGTCGAGGAGTCCCTGGGACTGCTGTAGAAACGACATCAGGTCGAACCCGTCATCGAAGACGATGTCCTTCTTGGCGGCATCGATCAGCGCGGACAGCTCCGCCGGATTACCCAGTGTGCCGGCATCTTTGAGCTGGTGCGCGGCCGAGGACAGAAATGCCTGCTGGCGGCGTTCGCGGTCCAGGTCGGTGAAGTTCAACTCCGGGTGCACATAGTCGCGGCGTTGCCGGACGAACGCCAGCGCCTGGGCGGCGTTGAGCTGCTGGACCCCCTTGCTGAACTCGGCACCGGAATAACTGTCTTGGGTGGGCCCCTGCAGACAGACCGTAATCGACCCCAAGGCCTTGGCCAGATCATAGAAGCCAATCAGAGTGACCTCGACGAAGTGATCGATCGGGATGCCGCCCAGGAACTGGCGGACGTCGTCCACGGTCTGCTTACGGCCGGCATCCCGCCCCTGGTGCTCCAACTGCTGCTTGTCGGTGACACCTTGGGCCATCAGCTGCTTTTCTTTGGCATCCTTGGCCAGCCCGTACCCCTGCTTGATTTTCTCCTTGGTCACCCCGTCCGGGCTGCCGACCAGCGTGGCGTAATCGTCCCGGGGAATGGAGAGCAGGGTGGAGCGGCCACCTCCACCCGGCACGTGCAACACCATCATGACGTTGGTGTTGTACCCGCCGTCGGTGCTGTCCCCGGCGTGCAACTGGTCGTACACCGCCTGCGGCAGAGGGTCGCCATTCTGATCCAGACGACTGTCCAACCCCATGATCAAGATGTTGGTCGAGCCGTCAGTCGACCTCGGCTCATCCCCACTCAACGCCGCCGACCGGGTCAACCCCGTGATGAAGTCCTGATAGAACACCCAAACATATCCGGTCACTCCCAGAACCAGAATAGACACCGCCGCCAAAACGACACGCCCTACGATCCTTTGCCGGTGCCGCACTGCACGCCCCGCCACAGCTGGGTCACCGCGCCTGGGGGCACGGTGACCAGACACGATCGGTGTATACCCTCCTCGCCTCCCTGCATCCCGCTCCCCCGGGATGGGCGATCGGCTCGGATCCCTGCGCATGTCCACTCCTTCAACGACCCCAGCTGCCCCACCATGGACATGGGCTGGGCTCTGCCGGCAGAGATGGTCACGTCGGATCACAGCACCAGGCCATGGTTCGACGTGGCCGTCCCTCGTGCGAACCTGGCGCAGCCTAACGAGCCAGAGGTAAAGCTTCCGCAAGCCATCACGCTCGTCTCCACGAGCGTCACCCGGCCAGGGGACACACTATCCTCACACCTCGGGGTAGAGGTCGATCACGGCACTCACCGTGACGGGCTATCACCGCACCGCTGACCACCGGGCTTGCCAGTACGAGCCTATTCGTGTTCACAGACCCGAGCGGCGCGACCACTCGAACAACGCGTGTCCCGGTGTGCTGCCACGGTTCTGGCGCCTGGTGTCAGCGGTGTCTACTCCACACGGCGATCACCACGACCAGCACGATCACGAGCAGGATCACGGTGCCGATCAAGGCGGCCGTTGGGCTGTAGGCCGGCAACTGCGGCGGCGGCATCAGTATCAGCCCTCGGACAGGGTCGACGTGCCGTCCTCCGCGCGATGCGGCGGACCCGTGTCCGAATCGTCGGCGCTGTGCCAGTGCACCGCACTGATACCAGGTTCCAGAGACAGCCGCGCCACGAGTTGCTCCAACCGCGCGGCGGCATCGCCGTCCAGCAACAGATGGGCGCTGAGCCGGACGCCACTGCTCTCGTCGGCGCGAATACTGCGGATGCCGCGCAGGATGAGGTCATGTCCGCTGGTGTGCTGCACGATCAGCGCGCGCACGTGTTGTTCCACCTCGAGTCGGCAGGCAAGGTGCAGCTGGTAGGGCTGCAGGTCCTCGTCCTCCTCTGCTGGGTTGTCGCGATCGATGAGCCGACCGAGCGGGCGGCCAAGCAGATGGACCGTGAGCACCGTGGCGGTGGCGATCAGCGCAAAGACCAGACGACCGTCCGCCGCCAGCACCCCGACCGCGGCCGAGCACCACAGGGTAGCGGCGGTGTTCAGGCCGCGAACAGTGAACCCGTCACGCAGGATCACCCCGCCGCCGAGGAACCCGATCCCGGACACGACATACGAGGCAACCCGCGTCGGGCTGCCCATGTCGTTGGCACTCACCGAGTACAACACGAACAGGGTGGCACCGGCGGCCACAAGAGCGTTGGTACGCAGTCCGGCCATGCGGGCACGCCACTGCCGCTCGACGCCAATCAGTGCGCCACAGCCGAGCCCGACTCCCAGGCGGAGCGCGAATTCGGCATTGCTCACCGTCTGCATCTTGCCTCTCCCTCCACATCGGCGCGCACAGTCACTCAGCCGCCGCCGACCTGAACCGCTTTCACCGCAAGCAGCAACGCCGCGACAACCAGATAGCCGCGCAACAGGCTCATCCCCAATTTCAGTCCTGGCGACCAGACGACCGGCTTGAGCAACGCCAGTGGCGGCATCCGCCACGTCGACCGCTCCCCCCGGCTCACCGTCGACACAGGTGCACCGGTGCGGCCGCGCAGGATACGCAGTCCGAGCCCAGCACCCACCAGCCCGACGATCATGGCGATGCTGAGCCAGGTCGCGACCTGGGTCGTGTTGATCCCAGGAAACAGTGTGGTGGCCACCAACGTACCCGACAACATCAACAACGCTGTGATGATCACACTGGCCACAATGTTGAGCCAGCGTGGGTTCACCCACGGCCCCAACACCTGCGGATCGTTGCACAGCAACAGAAGGAACACGCTGGCCGAGGGCAACAGCAACCCCGCCAACGCCTGCACCGCCGTGGTGATCAGACCCAACGGTGCGTTCGGGATGAGCACGATCGCCGCGGCCAGCACCACCAATCCGGCGTAGCTGGCATAGAAGCCCTTAGCGTCGCGGAAACCGCGATGCAGCGAGTGCCGCAGGGTAAACATGTCCCCAAAGGCGTAGCTGGTGGCCAGAGTAACCGCAGCCGCACCGATGATAGAGGCGTCGAACAACACGACCGCGAACAACGCCCCGACCAGGTGATCGTGCGTGCTCAGGGCGGTAGCAATACCTAGTGCGTCGGTGAACCGCCCGACCAGGCTGGTACCACGCACCGCGTAATCGGCGACCATGATCAGTGCGGCGGCACCGACCACCACGACGACCGAGCCGATCACGGTGTCGGCACGCTCATAGCGGATGAACCTGGGAGTGATGCGCTTGTCGATGATGTTGGACTGCTGGAAAAACAACTGCCACGGCGCGACGGTGGTGCCGACAATCGCGATGATCAGCAGCACCGCGTCCGAGCTGACGCCACCCTGGATGCCGGGCACCACAACGTGATACCCGGCCTCGGCCCAGTGCGGGTCTGACAGCAGGGTCAACGGCACCAGCAGCAGACTGAGCGCGATGAAGGCGAACATGGCCCGCTCCCAGCGGCGAAAGCTGCCCGATGCGGTGATCACGATCAACAGCACCGCCGCGCTGGGCACCGAGACGTACTTACTCACCCCGAAGTAACTCAACGCCAACGACACACCAATAAACTCGGTGATGATGGTGAGGAAATTCAACACAAACAAGTCCCCAACGGAGAACCAGCCCCAGAACCGGCCGAACCGTTCGTTGATCAACCGGGCGTGCCCGACGCCGGTGACCGCGCCCAGCCGTACCACCATTTCTTGGTTGACGATCAGCACGGGAACCAGCAACAGCAATACCCACAGCAGGCTATAGCCGTAGTCCTGGCCGGCTTGAGCGTAGGTGGCTACTCCACCGGCGTCGTTGTCCCCGACCATCACGATCAGCCCGGGCCCCATGATCGCCATCAACGTCAGCAGCCGGCGCTTGAGCGGACGCCGCGGATGACCTTCACCGGCACGGATGCTGCCCAACGCGCCGTGGATGTCGCCCACGTGGGCGCTGTCCAGCACCGCAGTACGCGATGGGGTGGCGATGTTTGGTGGTGGTGTCGCGTCGTTCATGGCTGTCCCCCGCCTGGGCTGTCGGCCGGCTCGTTTCTCTCGTTCTCAATGCCGGAATCGGTGTGCGTGGGCGGCTCTCGCCGCCGCCATACCTCGGGCAGCGCCGCGTCCAAGACGTCATCGACCGTGATCACCCCCAGCGGCCGGCCGGCATCATCAACCACAGGCAGAGTCAGCAGGTTGTAGTCGGCCATCAGTAGTGCCACATCCACCATGTCGGTGTCTGGGTGAACTCGGATCGGATCGGACTCGGCGACCTGGACAAGTCGCGCCTCAGAGTTGGCTTGGACCAGGCCGACCAGCAGGACCACCCCCGTCAGGCGCCCGGTGGCATCCACCGTGTAGAGGCTGGTCAGGGCCTGCGGCTGCACCGTATGGGCGCCTCGCACGGCCTGCAGCGCCTGTCTGACTGCGGTGTCGGCGGGCAGGACCAGAAAATCCACGTCCATCAGCCCACCCGCACTCGTGTGGTTGTACCCCATAAGGGTGAGGATCTTGGTGCGGGTACCGGCAGGCAGCAGGTCCAGCACCGGTTGACGACGCCGTTGGGGCAGTTCATGGATCGCATCGGCGGCGTCATCGGCGCGCATCCGCGCCAGTACCTCGGCGATGTCAGCGTCAGTGCGAGCTCCCAACAGCCGGCACTGCAGGTCCTCACCGAGTTCTTCAAACACGTCGGCTTCCAGTTCAGGGTCGACATGCACCTGGCCGAGGATCTCGTTCTCCTCGGCCGTGGAGGCCTCTTCCAGCAGATCGGCGATTTGGGCCGGCTTGAGGCCGCGTATGCGGGCCACCGCACCTCGCAGCACGGCACTGTGAACATGCCCGATCAGCGGCTCGAAATGTTTCCAGTCCCGCACGAGATGGTCTGCGGTGCCGCCACGGAACAGACCCAGGCAGCGTCGGGAACGGCCCACGTCCACCCCAGTCAACAACCACCGGCCGTCTCGGCACGCCAATTCCAGGTCGGTGGCGCGTACCAAGCGCGCCTCGCCGACATCGATCAGTCGGTGGCCCAGCACATCTGTGCGCAGAAGGACCTCGCCGTCACGCCGCTCGAACTGGCGCAGGTCCAACTGCGCGCTGGCCAGCGTCAACACCTCAGCGTCCAGTGCGATGACC
>JAFAZC010000168.1 GCA_019239965.1 Kutzneria sp.
CAAAATCACGGCGAGCGGCTACTTTTTTGCCGTTACGGGCTTTCCGGCGTTGGCCGGCCGATCCTGATGGTTCTGGCACGCCACCATTGTCCTACCAGGCAAGGCGAATCACCCGCAACGACTCACCCTATTACCGAAAGCTCTTTAGAACAGCCGGAACTCGTCGGAGTCGGCGCCGCGCAGGGCCTCATAGTCCAGGGTCACACACCGGATGCCCCGGTCCTCGGCCAGCGTGCGGGCCTGCGGTTTGATCTGCTGGGCCGCGAAGATCCCCTTGACGGGGGCCAGCAGCGGATCCCGGTTCAGCAGCTCGAGATACCGGGTCAGCTGCTCGACCCCGTCGATCTCGCCGCGCCGCTTGATCTCCACCGCCACCGAGACACCGTCGCCGTCACGGCACATCAGATCGACCGGCCCGATCGCGGTCGGGAACTCCCTGCGCACCAGCGACCAGCCCTCGCCGAGCGTGGTGACGTGCTCGGCGAGCAGTTCCTGGAGGTGAGCCTCGACCCCGTCCTTGACCAGGCCCGGTTCGACGCCGAGCTGGTGGCTGAAGTCGTGCAGCACCTCCTCGACCGTGATGACCAGCTTCTCCCCCACCTTGTTCTGCACCGTCCACTCGCCGGGGGACTCGGTCAGCCAGCACGGTGGACTCATCCAGTTCAGCGGCTTGTAGGCGCGGTCATCGGAATGCACCGAGACCGATCCGTCGGCCTTGACCAACAGCAGCCGGTTGGCCATTGGCAGGTGAGCGGTCAGACGGCCGACGTAGTCGACCTGACACCGGGCGATCACGAGACGCACCGGGCCACGGTACCGCCGGCGCGGCCGCTGCCAACGCGCCCCCGCCCATGCCGATTCCCGTCGAGCGGATGACACGATCGGCGGCGTGGAATCACTGGAGTCACGCCGGGTGTACGCCAACGCGTGGATGACCGTCCGCGAGGATGACATCCGACGCGCCGACGGCTCAACCGGGATCTACGGCGTCGTGGACAAGCCGCACTACGCACTGGTGATTCCGCTCGACGGTGATCGGCTGCACCTGGTGGAGCAGTTCCGCTATCCGCTGGGCATGCGGCGCTGGGAGTTCCCGCAGGGCACCGCGCCGAATCTCGCGGCCGTCGACGCCGGCGAGCTGGCCGCCCGCGAACTGCGTGAGGAGACCGGTCTGCTGGCGCGGGAGCTGACTGCGCTCGGCGTTCTCGACGTGGCTCCCGGTCTGACCAGCCAGCGCGGCACGGTGTTCCTGGCCACCGGGCTCACCCAGGGCGAGCCCGCGCGGGAACCGGAGGAACAGGACATGCGCACGGCCTGGTTCGCCAGGGCGGAGTTCGAGGCAATGATCACCAGTGGCGAGATCACCGACGCGCAGACCATCGCCGCCTACACCCTGCTGCTGTTGCACGAGGGGCTGCTCCCGCACGAGACCCGCTAGCTCGCAGGTCGGCTACACGTTCCACGTTTTCCTTTAAGCTGGCCTTCGTGATCGACGTGCGCAGATTGGTCCTGCTCCGCGACCTCGCCGAGTACCAGACAGTGACGGCGGTCGCCGATGTGCACCATGTGACGGCGTCCGCGGTGTCCCAGCAGCTGCGCGCGCTGGAACACGAGGTCGGCCGTCCTCTGCTGCTCCGCGAGGGCCGCACCGTCCGGCTGACCGCGGCCGGAAACGCGCTGGCACGCCGCTGCGAGGACGTGCTCGCCGCCCTCGAGCGCGCGTCGGCGGACCTGAAGGACCTCGACGGCACTATTGCCGGCGAGCTCGCCGTCGGCTGCTTCACCACTGGCTTCGCGACACTGGCCGTTCCGATGGCGCGCAGGCTGAGCCTGGCGTACCCGCGGCTGTGTCCCCGGTTGACCGAAGGCGATCCGGAGCGGACGTTGCCGATGCTCAAGCAGCGCCGGCTCGACATGGTGATCGCCTACCGCTACCACCATCTCGGCACCGCGCTGCCCGCGGGGTTGATCAGCCGGCAGGTGCACCGTGACCCGTTCCTGATCGCCGTACCGGACCGGCTGCGGGACCTTGTCGAGTGCGACGGCGTTGCCGCGCTGCACGACCAACCATGGATCACCCAGGCAGGCGGCACGTGCTTCGAGGCGACCATGATCGCGTGCCGGGCCGCCGGTTTCACGCCGACAACGGCTCACGAGTGCGGCAGCCTCCCGGTGACGATGGATCTGGTGGCCGCGGGCCTCGGCGTGGCCATGATGCCGGGGCTGGCCGGCCACACCGTGCCGGCGGGAGTGTCCCTACTCCCCGCGAAAGGGTTGCACCGCACCATCGAGGCCGTGGTCCGGGCGGGAACCGAGAACCAGCCGGTGATCGCCGCCGCACTGACGGCGCTGAAGGACTGTGCGTGAGGCCAGGCTGAGCCGTTGCCTAGTCCGGCCACACAGGCGGACGTTTGCCGAGGAACGCGGCCATTCCCTCACGGGCGCCGGCGGTCTGCGAGGCCGCGGCCATGACCTCGAGCGCGATCGCGTACGCGTCAGCCTCGGGACGGTCGAGTTGGGCGTACAGGACCTGTTTGCCCAGTGCCTTGCTCGCCCTGCTACCCCTGGTGGCGCGGGCGAGCAGGTAGTCGACCGCCTTGTCCAGTTCCTGGTCGGGGACCACCTGATTGACCAGGCCCCACTGCGCCGCGGTGGTGGCGTCGACCACGTCTCCGGTCAGCGCCAGCTCCATGAGCCGCTTGCGGCCGATCGATCTGGCGACCGGGACGGCCGGTGTGTGGCAGAACCAGCCACCCTTGCCTCCGGGCAGGGCGAATCCCGCCGACTCGGCCGCGACGGCGAGGTCACAGGAGGCCACCAGTTGACAGCCGGCCGCGGTGGCCAGCCCGTGCACCCGGGCGAGCACGACCTGGGGGACGGACTGGATGGTACGCATCAGCTCGGTGCACAGCGTGAGCAGATCACGAACGCCCAACAGGTCCCGTGCTGACACGTCGGCGAAGTCGTGGCCGGCGGAGAAGACCGGTCCGTTGCCGGCCAATACGATGCCGCTCGCGTCGGTCGCCGCCGCCGCCCGTACCGCGGCGAGCAGTTCCGCGAGATGGTCGGTGGACAGGGAGTTGCGCCGGGCCGGCCGGTTCATGGTGATCCGCACGGTGTCGCCGTCCCGGTGGAACAGAATGTGTTGGTACTCAGCCATGTCAGCAGGCTCCCACATCACAGGCACACCAGGAGGGTTATGGTTCGGCGGAAAGGGGTCCGGACATGGCACTGGCGAGCGTCGGCACCGGTGGGCAGCTGTACTACGAAGTGCACGGCACCGGTGAGCCCGTGCTACTTGTCGCGGGACAGGCCCAGGACCACATGATGTGGGAGGCCCAGCGGACTGCCCTGTCCCACCATTTTCAGTTGATCGTCTTCGACCAGCGCGGCACGGGACGCAGTGACGGATTCGACGCGACGCGCACAGTCTCGACCCGTGCCTTCGCCGACGACGCCGTCGCCCTGCTGTCCGAGCTGGGTGTGGCTCGCGCCCATGTCGTCCGCCATTCGATGGGCGGCAAAGTCGCGCAGTGGATCGCCGTCGACCACCCGGACCGGGTCGGCGCGCTGGTACTCAGCGCGACAACTCCCGACGCTCGTGCTGACAGGGTCCGACGACGAGTTCAATCCGGCCGCGAACTCCACGGTGCTCGCGCGGCGAATCCCCGGCGCCCGTCTGGTCGTGGTGCCAGGCGGGCGACACGGCTACTCCGTCGAGTTCCGGGACGAGTTCAACGACATCGTCAGCAGCTTCCTCGCCGAGCATTCGGTCGCGGCCACGGCGTGCTGACCCGTCCATGCCCGTCGATGGTCAGCATGCCGCGATCACCGCCGGCACGACCTCGTGCGCCAACCGTTCGGTCTGCTCCTCGCGGTCCGGGCCGGCCGGAATGAAGTTGAACGCGGTGAATCCCATGCGCTGGAAGTCGACCAGTTGCCGGACGATCGAGTCGGTCGACCCGGTAACCATCGACGGCTGCCTGTCGGCGCTGTCGTCGATCCGGATCTGTATGTTGAGCGCGCAGGTGATCGACTCCGGTTCGCGACCGGCGGCACGCGCGGCGGCCAGCACCGTGCCACGCATCACCACGAGCTGGTCGGTGGGTGCGTAGCCGAGCGAGGGTATCCACCCGTCCGCCAGCCGCCCGGTGACGGCAAGCGCTCGGTCGCCGAAGGTGCCGAGCCAGATTGGGATGGCACGGTGCGGTTTGGGCTCCAGATCGGCGCTGTCGGTCTG
>JAFAZC010000180.1 GCA_019239965.1 Kutzneria sp.
GGCCCCTTCGCCGCGGCCGAAAGCGAACTGGAGAAACAGCTTCGGGCTGTGTGGGCCGAGGTGTTCGGCCTCGAACCGGACTCGCTGTCGGTAGAGGCGGACTTCTTCGCCGAGCTCGGCGGACACTCACTGCTCGCGGCCACGGTCGTCTCACAGCTGCGTGCCCGCCGGATCGGCGGCTGTCCCGCGGTCCGTGACCTCTATGACAATCCGACGATCCGAAGCCTTGCCGCCCGACTCGAGACGGCCACCGCCACCGCCGCCGAGGCACCGGCAAGTCCACCGCGCGAACCACCGCTGCGTCACGGCACGTCCCGCATCGCCCGCGCCGGCATGGTCCAAGCAGTGGCGATCTACCTGCTTCTGCTGGTCATCACGCTGCCGATCTCCTACGTCTACACGATCAACGACGGCGACGTGTCGGTCAGCGTCCTGATCCAGTTGATGACCGCCATCCTGATCAGCTATCTCGGCGTGCGATGGGTGGTTCCCATCACCACAGTCCGACTGCTGGCTGCCGGGATCACGCCGGGCAGATATCCGCTGTGGGGGGTGACCTACCTTCGCCTGTGGGTCCTCGACCTGCTGCTCGCGATCGGCCCGCTCCCGGTGGTCAGCGGCTCACCACTGATGCCGGCCTATCTCCGGCTGCTCGGCGCCAGGGTCGGTCCGCACGCGACCATAGCCACCAGCACCATCAGTCTGCCGTCCATGGTGGACATCGGCCGGAACGCCTCGATCGGGTACGGAACGGCCCTGCGTCCGTGGCGGGTGGAGGACGGTTGGGTCATCGTCGGCGCCATCACGGTGGGAGCCGGCGCGTTCGTCGGCGCCAACGCTGTGCTGGACCCCGGCGCGTCGGTTGGACCGGATGCCGGCCTTGGCGAGCAGTCGGTGCTGGCCGTCGGCGAGTCGGTCCCGGCGGGTGGCAGGTGGGCAGGATCTCCGGCGACGGCCACGGAGAAGCTCGAGGCTGCGATGGAGACCATGATGACGGCCCGCGGCGTGCTGCGCCGCTGGAGACCACATCACATCGCGGCCGCGGTGGTCGGCCTGATGGGACTGGAGGTCGGCGCGATCGCGATGATCGTGCCTGGCGTTGCCCTCGTGTGGTGGGCGCTGCTCGGTTGGGGCGTGCTGGCAGGCCTGGTGGCGACACTGGCCGCCGGTCCGGTGTTCGTGTTCACCGTCTGCGCCGTGGTCGCGGTCGGCAAGCGTCTCATCCTGCCGCGCGTGCCGGTGGGAATCCACCCTGTGCGGTCCGGGCTCGGCGTGCGCAAGTGGATCGCGGACAAACTGCTCGAGTTCAGCCTGATGTTCACCAACTCGCTGTACGCGACGCTCTACACGACGCCGTGGCTGCGGCTGCTCGGTGCCCGGATCGGCAGACGCGCCGAGGTCTCGACCGCCGCGTATCTCGACCCCGCTCTGCTCACGCTCGGGCGGGAGAGCTTCGTCGCCGACATGGCCAGCGTGGGTGCCGCGACGTTCGCGAACGGCCGGGTCGCCCTGTTACCGACCTCGGTCGGCACCAGAGCTTTCGTCGGCAACGCCGCGTTCGTGCCGGCCGGTACGGTACTGGGAGACGAGTCCCTTGTCGGGGTCAGCACGATCCCGCCGGCGACGGGAGTGCCGCAGGGCACGTCCTGGCTGGGCTCGCCAGCGATGCACCTGCCGAGACGTCAACACAGCGGCTCGTTCACCGAGGCGGAGACGTTTCACCCGCCGATGAACATGGTCGCCAAGCGGCTGGCGGTGGAGTTCGTCCGTGCCACCCTGCCCGCGTCCCTGCTCGGAGTCAGCTTCTACCTGTTCCTGCTCACCCTGTCCGGTCTGGCCAACGGGCGGGACCTGCCGGTACCGGCGTTGGTCTCGCCGGTGATCGCCATCGCCGCGGGCATAGCGGTCATCGCCTACTGCGCCGCGGTCAAGCGAAACGTCGTCGGCTGTTACCGGCCGCGAGTGGAGCCGCTGTGGAGTCCGTTCGTGCGGCGCAGTGAATTCGTCACCGGCCTCTACGAGGCGGCCGCCGTGCCCGCCGGGATCGGGATGTTGGTCGGCACTCCGTTCCTGCCGCCCATACTGAGATGGTTCGGCGTACGGATCGGACGCCGAACCTGGATCGGTACGACCTATCTGACCGAGTTCGACCTTGTCGAGATCGGCGACGACGCCACCGTGGGCACCGAGGTGTCGCTGCAGACGCACCTGTTCGAGGACCGCGTGATGAAGATGTCCACCGTGCACGTGGCCACCGGGGCGACTATTGGCACACGAGCCATCGTGCTGTACGACGCGGTCGTGGGCGAGCATGTCCGGCTGGGTTCGCTTTCGCTGCTTATGAAGGGCGAACAGTTGCCAGCCGGCTCCAGCTGGCGCGGTATTCCGGCACAGGGAATGACCGCTGGCCCGGCCGCGGAGCAGCCGTCGACACCTGCTCCCCTCCCCTGCGTCGGGTGGACGGGCGTGGCCCGGGCGCTCCAGCGAGTCCGACGAGTGGCGGGAATGGCGACCAGATGAACACCACACTGCTGATGTGCGATGCCCACCATTTCCGGATCGACTATGAGATCAACCCCTACATGCGCACCAGTGTCCAGCCGAACCTGGCAGCGGCCGTCGCCGAACACGAGGCGATCATCGCCGCGCACCAGGCCGCCGGCCGCACCGTCGAGCGGCTGGCCTCAAGACCGGACTGTCCAGACATGGTCTACACAGCCAACGCCGCCGTGGTCCGCGGTGGCCGGGCGGTGCTGGCCAAGCTGCCAGCCGAACGTGACGCCGAGACACCACACCACCGGGCATGGCTGACCGACCGCGGACTGGACGTCCTCGACGTACCGTATGCGTTCAGCGGCCAGGGCGACGCGCTGGCCTGCGGCGATCTGCTGTTCACCGGTTACGGGCAGCGCACCGACCGGCGGGTACACGCGGTGCTCGCCGAGTACCTCGGCTACCAGATCGTGCCGCTGCGTACCGTGAGTCAGCGGTGGTACGACCTCGACCTCGCCGTCGCGGTCATCAGCAATCCCCATACCGTGGCCTACTGCCCCGACGCTCTGGACACACCGAGTCGCGGCCGGCTGCGTGAGCTCGGACTGGACCTGATCGAGGTTTCCGTGGACGAGGCAAGCCGATTCGCGCTCAACCTGATCAGCGACGGCGGCACGGTGACCATGAGCACCGGCGCCCCCGTGTTCGCCGCTGAGCTGCGCGCGCGTGGTTTTCGTGTGGTGGAGCTGGACACCAGTGAACTCCGCAAAGGCGGCGGCGGGATCCGCTGCACCGCCCTGACACTGGACAACCCGATCGCGGTGAGGTCGTCGTGACCGCCAGCGGATCGAGCCGAGTCGTGACGGCCGCACGTCGGATGTTCGCCGGGATCCTTCTGCCGGCACGGAAAATCGCCGCCCGAACATCGGCCAGACCGGTCGCGCTGGTGTACCGCGGGCCGGCATCCTCAGCTGGCTGCCCCGAAGCGGTCGCCGCGCTGCTCACCAGGAGCCGGTGGAACTTCGACGTTCGCTATGTGGGGCCCGAGGAGGAGTTCCCACTGACCGCCGAGGTTCTCGCCGGCGCCCGGATCTACGCCCAGCCCGGCGGCGGCACCCTGTCCCATGCCTACCGGCACCTGCGCGGCAGCCGTACCGCGATCCGGACGTTCGTCCGCTCGGGCGGCGGCTATCTCGGCTTCTGTCTCGGCGGTTACCTTGCCGGCGCGACGCCCGGTTTCGCTCTGCTGCCAGGCGACACCGACCAGTACATCGCCTCCCGGGCGGCCACCGTGGACTCCGAGGACGACACCGTGGTCGACGTGCTGTGGCGGGGGCGCAACAAGACGCTGTTCTTCCAGGACGGACCCTACTTCCAGATCAAGAGCGGCGCGAAGACCACTGTGCTGGCCACCTACCCGAACCGGACGATCGCCGCCGTAGTCACCGAGTTCGGCGCCGGCCGGGTCGGCGTGGTCGGCCCTCACCCGGAAGCCACCCGTGACTGGTTCAGCGACGTCGGACTGGCCCCGCCGAGCAGCCTTGGCGACGACCTCGGTCTCGATCTCGTCGACAGCGTGATGACACCGTGTCCCAGCTGACCGCTTTGGCGACCAGGGCACGGTCGGTACCCGCCAAGGTAATGACAGCATCGGCGCGACTGGTGGCCGTGGACGCCACCCGTGGCATCGCCCTGCTCGGCATGATGGCGGTGCACGTCCTGCCCGAGTCCGACGCGAACGGTCAGTCCACCTGGTCATTCTTGATCTTCGGCGGGCGAGCCGCGGCGGCCTTCGCGGTTCTGGCCGGGGCCACGGTGGCCTTCATGACGGGTCGCCGCCGTGTCACACGCGCCGCCGCGATGTCGACAGTGGCGGCATTGGCCACGCGGGCGCTTGCCGTGGGCGCCATCGGATTGGCACTGGGCTACGCCGACGCCGCGCTCGCGGCCGTGATCCTGCCCTACTACGCCGTGCTCTTCCTGCTCGCGATTCCCCTGGTGTTCCTGCCGAGCTGGGCCGTGGCCCTGGTCGGCGTGATCGCGATGACCGGGTTTCCCGCGCTCACCCATGTGCTCATACCTGAGCTGCCCGTTCCGACCCTGCTGAATCCGACCCTGTCCTACCTGGTCCATCAGCCCGTGGCGCTGCTGTCGGAACTGTCTGTCACCGGCGAGTATCCGGCGTTGACATGGCTGACCTACTTGTGTGCTGGTCTTGTGGTCGGCCGGATGAACCTGGCACGGCTGCGTACCGCTCTCGGACTGCTCACCGCCGGGGCAGCGCTGGCATTGGCGGCCTGGTTCGTCTCGTGGGCACTGTTGAACCACTTCGGCGGACTGGCTCAGATCTGGGCCGCGCAGCCGGACAGCGTGTTGACCGAATCGGAGACCACCGACCTGCTCGCGCTCGGCGGGGACGGCACCACTCCGGCCAGCACCTGGTGGTGGCTCGCGGTGGACGCGCCACACACCGGAAGCCCACCCGACCTGATGGGCACCACCGGTACCGCCATCGCGATGCTTGGCGGCTTGCTGGCCCTCACCCACCTCCGCCAGCCCGTGCTGCGTCGAGCTGTCAGGGTAGTGCAGGCTCCGCTGGCGGCGGCCGGTGGCATGACTCTGACCCTGTATACCGCGCACATCATGTTCATCAATTCCGATTACGACACCTACGACAGCGCCACCAGCTACCTGCTGCAAGTCGCCGCCGTGCTGCTCATCGGCCTGGGCTGGCGGGCAAGCGCCGGCCGCGGTCCGCTGGAGGCCTTGGTCAGCGCGCTCACCGGCCGCGCCCGCCGCGCGGCGTCACGGAACGCCGGCTCTGATACGCCGACACCGGCCAGCGCCGCCCGGCCGGTGCCCGACGACACGAGAGGACTGTCGCCATGACGTGTTCCCGGTGCCGTCAACCCTCGCCCGCTCGTCGCCGCCAATCGGCCGGCAACCCAGGACTCCGGGCACGACCGGTGACCCGCCGCGAGGTGTTCGCCGCGGCGGCCGCGGTTGGCGTGTTGACCGCCGTGACCGCGTGTGGATCGCGGTCGAGCAAGCCGGACACCCGGCCGGTCGCCTTGGTCTACCGCGGAAGGGCATCCTGCTCGGGCTGTTCGCAGGCCGTGGCTACCCTGCTCGAGAATGCCCCGACATCGTTCAGGACGGTGTTCTGCGGTCCCGATGAAGACGTTCGGATCACCCGCGACGCTCTGGCGACGGCAACGGTGTACGCCCAGCCTGGCGGCGGCGGCGTGGACCAAGCGTGGCGTCGACTACGCCTGTACGCCAAGGACATCCAGGACTGGGTCAACGGCGGTGGCCACTATCTGGGATTCTGCCTAGGCGCCTACCTGGCCGGCGCGACTCCTGGCTTCGCCTTGCTTCCCGGTGACACTCACGAGTACATCGACACCCGTGGCGCCACTGTGGACAGCACGGACGACACGGTCGTCCCGGTCCGGTGGCGCGGCCAGCCCCGGCACATGTTCTTTCAGGACGGTCCGGTGTTCCGCCTCAACGCAGGTGCCGCGGCGACCGTGCTGGCCAGTTACGACACCGGGGAACCGGCCGCCGTGGTCGCCCGCTGCGGAGCGGGTCGGGTCGGGGTGGTTGGTCCTCACCCCGAAGCGGATCAGTCCTGGTATGCCAGCTCCGGTCTGACCAATCCTGACGGGGTCCGGCCCGATCTCGGGTACGACTTGATCGAGAGCACCATTCACCCACCCTCGTAGCGCCAGTACATGATCAGTCTGTGGGGGCGCCGATCGCCTGCATCAGCGTGGGGAACGACGCGTGCAGCGCCCGCTGCCAGTACCGCCAGCTGTGAGTGCCAGGGTTCGTCAGGTCGTCGGTCACCGATGCGCCCAGCTGTCGCAGCTTGGCCACCATCACGGTGGACTCGGTGTCGGTCAGTTGTTCACTCGGATCCACTTTCGCCCCAGGCGCGTCGAGCGGCCCCGGCTCCCCCGTCCCCGACGAGATGTAGAGCGGTGCGCCACGAAGGTTGCCGGCATGCTCGTACGGATTGTGTGCGGCCCACACATCCGCGTTGCCCACTGGGTCGCCCCACAGCGCATCGGGGTTCGCATGACCATCACCGGACAGGATGCCTTGGATCTGCGCGATTGACACCTGGTTGTAGGCGGTGTCGAGCAGGCCGCTGTAGGAGGCGACCGCCTTGAACATGCCGGGATTCAGCGCCGCGTACGACATCGCTCCGAAACCACCCATGGACAGGCCTGCTATGGCACGGCTCTGACCGGCGCGGTAGTCCCGCTCCAACAGTTGGCGGACTTCCACCAGGTGGAACGTTTCCCACGCCGGCCCGTTCAACCAGTTCGAGTAGTAACCAGCCGGGCCGGCCTCGGGCATCACGATCAACACGTCCGTGTGGGCGCTCAGCTCGGCCACATCGGTGTATCGGGTCCAGCTCCGGTAGTCGTCGCAACATCCGTGCAGCAGATAGAGAACCGGCCATCGGGATGCGGGTTGGTTGCTCCAGTCCGGCGGTAGCAGCAGCCGCACCGTCTCCGTGCCGCTCAGCGCTGGGGACGTGATGGACAGGTCCACCGTCCGTGGCGCGACGGTGGTCTGGTTGACCACCTTGGCCCCGTCGTCGGCCGTCGCTACCGTGGTGTGCGCTGACACCGTCACGGCGTGTGTCACACCAGATCCTGGTGTGACACACGCTGACGTGCAGCCCAGCATGCAGACGACGGTGAGGGCGAGTGCGCTGAGCGGCCATCGCGCCGCTGTTCCCCTAGCGAACATGCGAGCAGTCTGCGCGGCCAACCTGAGAAGATCCCGAAAGGCTCCTGTGCGTCCGTCGTGGACTCCAAGCCGCACCGGCCGGTGAATCGAGTTGCCCCACCTGTCAACGCTGGTTGGTCGCTCCGAGACGGCACATCACGCGTTACGAACTGATCACGGTGTCACTGGGATCGGGGGGTGTGAGACCAAGACGGCACAGAGCGAAGGCAAGCCAGTGGGTGTGTTGGGCCATAACGGTGTTCTGGTCAGTCGCGCCGCCGTGACCAGCATTGTCCCAAACCCGTAACAGGATGGGGGCGTCGCTCGCGGTCGCGGCTTGCAGCCGAGCGGCGAATTTGCTCGCATGCCAGGCGGGACAGCGCGGGTCGGTCTCGCCCGCTTCGAGGAACACCGCGGGATAGGCGGTGTGGTCGCGGACCAGATGGTAGGGCGAGAACGTCGCCAGGCGGTGTACCTCGTCTGGGTCGTCGATATCGGCGTACTCCAGACTGGTCGCGGCGCGGGAATAGCCGTCGCGGCAGTTGATGAGGTCCAGGACGGGAACCCGGGGGATGACTGCCGCCCACAGATCAGGGCGCTGCGTGACGGCGACACCAGCCAGGAGCCCTCCGTTGGACAGGCCCGTCACCGCCAGCGACCGTGGTGTGCTCAGACCGGCGGCGATGAGGTCCTCGGCGAGGGCATACAGGTCCTGGAAGCAGTTCTGCTTGTTGCGTAACCGACCGCCATGCCACCATTCGAGCCCAAATTCGCCGCCACCGCGCAGATGCGCGTGCACGAACAGCCCTCCCGACAGCGCCAAGGCAGCCATCGCACCGGGAAACTCCGGCACCCATGGCGTGTTGTATCCCCCATAGCCGAAGATCAGCGCAGGACGAGGGTGATCGACGGCGAGATCTGTGCGGCGCAGCACGTGGTAAGGCACTCGGGTGCCGTCGGCCGAGACGGCCCAACGGTCTTCCACGTACACATCGTCGAGCTGAACCCGAGGCTCGGCCAGTGTCTGGATGTCGGTGTGGCCGGGAAGGTGGCGGTAGATACCCCACGAGGTGGTCAGCGAGGAATAGCCAAATACGAACTGGTCGGGGTGTCCTTGCGGAATCAGGCTCGTCAGCGGCAATCGGTCGACTAGTGCGCCCCGACCAGGTAGCGGCACCTGGCCGTGTGCGGCACCCGCCGTGTCGACGATGCGGACTCGGGCATAGGTGTCGACGAACTCCTTCAGGTACAACAGGTCGCCTACCGGAGTCACCGATCGGATCACCGCGTCCGACTCAGCCACCAGTTCCCGCCAACATCCCGGGTCATTCGGGTCCTCGGCATCCAGATCGATCGCGACCAGCCGCCCGCGGGGGGCGTCCACATCGGTGACCGCGATGTACTCGTTGCCGATGATGTGCCCGGCCAGGGTTCCCGGCACCGAGGTCACGAACGGCCGCCATCGCAACGGCTCGTCGGTCAGCTCGGCGATCGCGAGCGGGATCGGGGTCAACACGCGCTCTACCGCGACCGCGTACCTGCCTTGCGGCGCGATCAGCACCGTGCGCCAGTGCCGCTCCTGCGACCATGCCGGACCGTCAACCCGCACCGTCGAGACTTGTGGGCTACGTCGGTGCAGATACACCACCTGCTCACCGTCGAGTGCGGTCCCGGTGAGCCCGGCGAAAAAGAAGCCGCTCGAATCAGGCAACCAGTGCACCCCACCGGTCCAGGCGTCCATCACCACATGGCGGGGTGGATCGTCCAACAGGGCACCCGTAGCCACATCGACCAACCGAATCATGTTCTGCTCACTGCCGTCCGCGCACACCCCCAATGCGAGCGTCCGACCATCCGGCGACGGTGAGATCCACGACAGAAAAGGCGGCCGCTCCGGGCATTCCGTGGTCGGATCGAACAGCACCCGACCCGCGCCCATCGGCTCGTCGGCCACCAGGGCCTGTGCCTGCCCGGCTCCCCGTGGGAGGTGCACCCGAAACCAGTGGCCGCCTGCAAACCGGGGTAACACTGGCCGGTGATCGACGTGAAGGTGGGCCACCATCTCGCGCAGTCGCTCGTAGTGCGGCCACTGCAGCACCCACGCGTCCGCCAGCTCCCGCTGTGCCCGCTGCCATGACCGCACCTCCTCAGTGTCGTCCTCCAACCACCGATATGGGTCCGGAAAGGACACTCCCGCCAACGTCTCTGTCGCCTCAACCACCCGCGTGTGCGGATAGGTCATCCGCTCGACGGCGCGCGCCATTGTTTCCTCTCCTTTGGATTTTCCCTCGAACGACGCTACATCACCGGCAACGCCTCATTCGATTTGTCTGCTCTGCAGAAAAGTTCGGCACTGCCTTTGGTGACAGACCAAGGCCGACCAGCTCATGCTGAAGACGTTCGCACGACTGGTGCTGGCGGGGCCGCGACGCGGTCCGGAACCGAGCTGGTCATGGCCACATGCCGGCAAGCGCTGTGGCTGGGCGTGCGGATCTACGAGGACAGCCGAGGCGACTGCGGTGGTCATCGATGACGTATCGGTCCCGGCTGGTGTGCCCGGGCGGCGTCGTCCGGGCACACCAGCGGGATTCAGACCGTGCCGATGGCCTCGATGATCCGCGGACGCAGTTCGGCGGCACTCACTACGGCGTCCACCGAGCCGACTTCGACGGCGCGGTGCACGCTGTGCACCCGGTCGAACTCGATGGCCACCTCGGACAGCTTCTCGGTCCGCACCGAGGCCCGCAGCTCGGCCAGCTTCGCGCTCAGCTCGGCACGTTCGGCGCCGGAGGCCTCCGCGATCCGGGCCTCCAGGTCGACGACTCGGGCGTCGGTCGAGGTCCGCCGGTTGACGTCGGCGGTGAAGACCACCGCCGCGGCCGGCGCGCCACCGATGACCGAGGCGAACGAGCCCTCGATGGCGAGCACCGTCATGTTCGGGTTCAGCGTTTTGGAGAACACCACGAACGCGCCGCCGTGGTACCGCGAAATCACGCAGAACACGATCGGACCCCGGAAGTTGACGATCGCCCGGCCGATCTCCGCGCCGTACTCCAGCTGGAGCTTGCGCATCGACTCCGGCGACCCGTCGAACCCGGACAGGTTGGCCAGCACCACCAGGGGCCGGTTCCCGCTCGCCGCGTTGATCGCCCGTGCCGCCTTCTTCGACGACAGTGGGAACAGCGTGCCGGCGGTGTAGGAGTCCGGACCGTCGGTGGGTGGGAAACCGCGGCGCTGCACCGACCGGGACTCGATGCCCAGCAGACACACCGGCCGTCCGCCGAGGTGCACGTCTTGCACCACGGCCGTGTCCGCGTCCGCCATGCCCGCCCAGCGCTCCAGCACGGCGTGGTCCTGGTCGGAGACCGCCCGCATCACCGTCCTGATGTCGAACGGCTTCTTCCGCTCCGGGTTGGCCGTTGCCGAGAAGATCTCGCCGACGGTGGTGAAGTCGCTGCCGGCGACGTTGTGCGGGAAGTGGCAGATGTCCCGGTCCACCGGGTCGGTCGTGCCCGCCGGCCTTGGCCTGGCCTCACCCGGCGCCACGTAGGTGTGCTCGTAGTGCGCCATCAGCACAGCGCAGGCGTCGGCCAGGTTCGGCGCCCAATACTGCGCCTGCCCGTTCGGCCCCATCACACGGTCGTGTCCGCCGATGCCGAAGTTGTCCTCGGCAGACACGCCGCCGGAGAAGTCCAGCGCCTGCTTGCCGGTCAGCACCATCGCCGAGTCCGGCGTCATCACCAGGATTCCCTTGGTGTGCATGAGCATCGTCGCCTCGGCGTTCCAGTACGGCTGCGCGCCGACGTTGATGCCGGTGACCACGATGTTGATCTCACCGCCGTCCTGGGTGAACTCGACGATCCGCTTGAGCGCGGCCGCGACCCAGTCCATGTTCTCGGTGCCCGACTCCATGGAGATCCGGGCGCCGGAGGACAGGGAGAACCATTCCACCGGCACCCGCATCCGCTCCGCCAGGTCCAGCGCGGCGATCACGCGACGGCACTCCGGCTCGGACAACGCGCCCAGCGACTTGGTCGGGTCGCCGAGCAGCACCACCCGCCTCATGCCCTCCGGGTACCGCTCGTTCGGTGTGCTCACCACACCGGTGACTATCGCCGCCGTGTTGCGGCCCTTGGGACGGTCCACCGGCACCAGCGTGTTGCGCTCGTCAAGGTCGTGCTCCACGAAATCGCCGAGCAGACCGGTCAGCTCATACGGGTACACGGTGTTGCGGCTGCTCGCCCGCAGCACCTTGAGTCGGTAGTCGTCCAGCGGCTCGACCGCGTCCACCGGTGGCTCGCCGAACTCCAGCGTGGTGCCGCCGGTGGCGTCGAACGAGATCCGCGCCGCGACCTTGACCAGCTCACCGGTCTCCGGATTCCGCTGCCGCGCGATGAACAGGATCTCCTCCAGCCCGGCGCCCGCCGTCGTCGGCAGCACGCGGGCGGCGATGGTCTCCAACTCGGCGCGAGTCATCTCGCTCACCGGCCACACGTAGATGACGATCCGGTTGGTGTTGAAGCGGTTCTTCGACGGCCGCCGGGACTGCGCACGGCGGATCGAGTCGAGACAGGTGGCGACGGTGTACTCGGCCGTGGGCAGCGCGGCCAGCCTGCCGTCGTGTTCACGCAGCTCGGTCAGGTCCCGCACCTGGGCGAAGGCGACCAACCGGTCGTCGGCCGGGTTCTCCCGGGCGACGCACTGGAACAGGTACACCTCCTCATCTGAGGACGGCAGGCGGGTCAGGTCGAACTTCCGCAGCCGCTCTAGCTGCATCCGCTGCGCGATGTACGGGTGCAGGCCGCGGATCAGCCGCTCCTCGGCCATGCCGGTAGCGGACGGCCGGAAGGTGAAGTGCTGGTGCATGACGGCGCCGCCGCGGCCGGCGACGGTGGCGGTGACCCGACGGACCTGCGCCGGCAGCGGGTGTGCGCTGATCACCTCGTGCAGCTCGCCCGCCATCGCGTCGGAGTCCTCCGGCTGCTTTTCCCACGCCAGGTAGATATCGGCGTCGACGGCCTCGTCGCCGACGGCCAGCTCGGCGAGCCCGCGCAGCACACCACCGAAGGCATCGAAGCTGACCGCGGCCGACGCGATCGTCGCGCCGGCCCGCGACGCGACGACGAACGTGCAGCCCGCCACCTCGCTGCGGTGGACGTCGGTAGTGCCCTTGTTGCCGTAGTAGCGCCGGGTCAACACTTCCAGCATGGCCGAGTTGTCCACGTCCTTGCGGATCAGGCGCTGGCCGAGCAGTCGCACCAACGGCTCAGTGCTCCGCACCATCTGCGCGATGCGCTCGGCCCGGTCCGGCGCGTCCGGGTGTGCGTCCAGATAGCGCAGGTGCCGACGGACGTCGGCGTAGACACGGGCGCGGTTGCGGCGCAGCAGCGGCTGGCCGAACCAGGCGAACACCACGCCGCGTGCGAGATCGGACACCACAGGGAAGCGGACCTGGGTGGCGGCTACCAGCCGCTCCAGCGCCAGACCCGCGGGCTCGCGCAGCGTCCCGTCCGGCGGCGGCTCCCGTAGCCACCGGCGCAGCAGCGTCGCGACCACCGTGGCGTCGGCGGATGCGCGTTGCTGGGCGAGAAAGATCCGGAACACCGCGGCTTCAAGCTCGGGTGAGCGCTCCAGTTCGGTGACACCATAATGTCCGAGTGCCTTGGCGAGCTTGGCCTGGAACGCCTCTGGCAGTCCGGCGCGCTCGACGTCGAGGCTCTGCAGATAGGTGTGGAAGTACTCACGGGCGCTGTGCACGTGGCCGTGCGAATGATCGACGTCGCTGGCGGCGCCGATTTCGTTGCCTGTCGGCCTGCTGCCGCTCAGCTCGGTGAGGTCGGAGAACACGTCGACGAGCTCGAACTCCTCGGCCAGCGGTCGGTGGCCGTCCTCGGTGGCCGCCCGGCGCGCGGCGAGGTAGTCGTCGAGCACCCGGCGTTCGTCATGCGGATCGACATCGAAGCCCAACAGCAGGCTGCGCAGGTCCTCCTGGCCGCGTGTGGCGCGCTCCCCCGCGGGGATCGTCTCGGGCGCGGCGGGCAGGTC
>JAFAZC010000182.1 GCA_019239965.1 Kutzneria sp.
CCCGCGGGTGATCCGGACCGCCTCGTCGAGACCGGTGACCTTGTCCGCCGGCGAGGGCACGCCGAGCCCGAACGCCCGGAACTCGTCGTCCGAGCCACCGCCGCCGAGCCCCAGAATCAGCCTGCCGCGGGAGAGCCGGTCGAACGACTCGGCCATCTTGGCCAGCACCGCCGGGTTGCGGTACGGCACTCCGAGCACCCGGCTGGCCACCCGGATGTGCGAGGTGTTCGCGGCGATCCAGGACAACATCGTCCAGGTCTCGTGCGTCGGGTGGTCACCACACGGGTGATCCGTCGCGGAGACGAAATCGAATCCCAGCGTCTCGGCGGCTCGGCCGGCGGCTACCGGATCGGCGCCCGGCGCCGCCGAGGTCGACACATCGAGTCCGAACAGCAATGGCGTCATATCGTGCTCCCCTCCCGTATCGCGAGTCTCGGGATCAGGTAGTGGACGAGGAAGCCGATGCTTCCCGCGTACAGCACCGTTCCCACGCCGACAGTGCCGCCGAGCAGCCAGCCTGCGGCCAGCACCGACACCTCGATCATGCCTCGGACCAGGCGAATCGAGTGGCCCCGCCGGGCCAGTCCGGTCATCAGTCCGTCGCGGGCACCTGGTCCCAGTCCCGCACCGACATACAGACCGATGGCGCTCGCGTTGAGCAGGATGCCCACGACGAGGAACACGATCCTGACCGCGAGGGAGTCCGGCCGTGCGAGCAGCGCGAGGGTGGCGTCCACCACCAACCCGATGACGATGACGTTGCTCACCGTGCCGAGACCGGGCCGCTGTCGCAGCGGGATCCACAGCAGCAGAACGAGGGCACCGACCACGTTGGACACCAGGCCGATCGGCAGACCGGTAAGCCTGGACAGGCCCTGGTGCAGCACGTCCCAGGGGGACAGCCCCAGTTCGGCCCGGACCATCAGCGCCATGCTCACTCCGAACAGAACGAGCCCGACGTAGAGGTTGAGCAGCCGCCTGGCTAATCGGTGCCGCGATAACAGAGTTGACATGTCAACAACATACACCACATAAGTGACATGTCAACAAAACCGGGTACGGTAGACGGGTGGACGAACCGCGATGGCTGGACGAAGCCGAAGCCCGCGCGTGGCTCGGGTACCGACGCATGCGCGCATTGCTGGACCTGAACATCACCCATGATCTCGGCGCGGACACGGCACTGTCCGATGCCGACTACGACGTGCTGTCCACCCTGTCGGAGACACCCGACCACCAGCTGCGGCTCACCAGCCTCGCCGAGCATATGCACTGGTCGAAGAGTCGACTGTCACATCACATCGCCAGAATGCAACAGCGCGGGCTGCTCACCCGAGGCGGATGCCCGTCGGACGCGCGGGCCTCGGTCGTGTCGCTCACCGAGGACGGTTGGAGGGCGATCCGGGCGGCCGCGCCACACCACGTGGCGTCGGTCCGTCGACACTTCGTCGACCTGCTGTCCCGCGAGCAGATCGACGTGTTTGGCGAGATCGCCGACACGGTGGTCCGCGCACTGCGCGAGCGTTCCACCTAGGAGGCTCGCCCATTAAACTTGACAGCCAAGTAGCTTGGCAATTAATTTAATTGCTATTAGCGAATCTCGGCTATCAAACCTAGGAGAACGTCGTATGACAGCGCCCGAGACCGTGCAGATCCAGGCCGACCGCACCACCATCAAGCGGCTCGGCAACTGGACGACGGCCCGCACCATCGAGGTGCGTTCCCGCAGCGGGTACGTCCTGCTGGACCTGCGCTCGCCACAGATCCCCGAGGGTGACATCGAGATCCGGGTCACTCTCGACCGTGCCATGGTCAAGCTGCTGGTGCCCGAGGGTGCCGTCATCGACTCCTGGGACCTGCAGTGGCAGCGCCGAGGCAGGATCAAGGACTGGACGGGGCAACCGAGCGCTGACGGCCGCCGGATCCGGATCACCGGGGTGATCACCAACGGCGAGATCCGCGTCCACCGCGGCGGCATCGCCATCCTGTCGGCCATGTTCTCCCGGGCGTTCGCCGAGGACGCCCTCCAGGCCCACAGGCACGGCACCCCGATCACCGTCCTCGATCCCGCGAACCCGGCGTACGACCCGAAGAGGGCGACCGCGGCCTCGTCCACCGAAGGTGCCGCGGAGAGCCCGGCGGCCGGGTACGACGAACACGTTCCCGTTCTGATCGTCGGCGGCGGATACGCCGGCCTCGCATCGTCCCTGTTGCTGTCCCACCACGGCGTCCCGTCGCTGCTCATCGACAAGCACCCGCCGTTCTCGCTTCAGGGCCGTGCCCGTGGCATCAACTGGCGCACCATGGAGATCTACCGGTCACTCGGAATCGCGGACGCCGTCCACGAGGAGGGCAAGCCCTTCGACGACAACGCCGGAGTCGCCCGGTGCACGACGCTGGCCGGCGAGTGGGAATGGCTCTACGAGGCGGAGGAGCCGCGGGGACTGCCCGAGCACACCGCGGCCGAGTTCTGCCTTGCCGACCAGAGCTCGGTCGAGCCGGTCCTGATGGAGGCCGCCCTCGGCCGCGGCGCCGACCAGCGGTTCAACACCACCCTGGTCTCCTTCCAAGCCGACGACGACGGCGTGACCGCGGTCGTCGAGGACCGCGACAGCGGGCAGCGGCGCACCGTGCGAGCCGACTACCTCATCGCCGCCGACGGCTCCCGCAGCATGATCCGCGAGCAGCTGGGCATCGAACGGCCGGGTCCCGGCGTCGTCAAACACTGGGTGAGCATCGTGTTCGAGGCCGATCTCTCGCAGATAGTGAAGCGCAGCGCACTGTTCTGGATCATCCTGAACCCCGAGTTCGGCTTCGCCTCAATGGTCACGACCGCCACCGCGGGCCGGTGGGCCGTCGGCTTCGGTTACGACCCGGAGAAGGACTCTCCCGACGACTTCACCGCGCGGCGGTGCGAGCAGCTGGTCAAGGCCGCGGTCGGGCTGGACGACCTCGAGGTCACCGTGCTCGACGTGGGCAGCTGGGAGGAGGCGATCGGGGTGGCCGACAGCTACCGCGGCGGCCGCGTCTTCCTCGCCGGGGACAGCGCGCACGTCTGG
Organism: Kutzneria sp.; assembly: GCA_019239965.1. Lineage (GTDB taxonomy): Bacteria > Actinomycetota > Actinomycetes > Mycobacteriales > Pseudonocardiaceae > Kutzneria. Next base: position 3,060 of record JAFAZC010000182.1, read on the forward strand.
CCGCCGGCAGGCGGCATGGGCGCCAACAGCGCCATCCAGGACGCGCACAACCTGGCCTGGAAACTGGCCGCCGTGATCAAGGGCCATGCCGACCCGAGCCTGCTGGACAGCTACGAGGCCGAGCGGCGTCCAGTCGCCAGGGAACTGGCCCAGCTCACCGTGCGCCGCCAGGAGTCCCGCTTCAACAACGACGAGCCCTACCAGGACGACGTGGACGACACCATCTGCGTCTTGGGTCAGCGTTACCGGTCCTCGGCTGTCCTCGGCGCCGAGCACGACTCCGTATTCGGCAAGAAACTGGACCTGCGGGCGCGACCTGGCGAGCGGGCGCCGCACGTCTGGCTGGACAAGGACGGGACCCGGCTGTCCGTGCACGACCTGTGCCATGATTCGTTCGTCCTGCTGACCGGCTCTGCCGGCACACCGTGGACCGTGGCGGCCGAGAAGGTCGCGGAACGGACGTCCGTGCCGCTGCGGGCCCACCGTGTCGGTCCGGCCTCGGCACCGGTGGACCTCGTCGATGTCGACGGTGAATGGCAGACCAGATTCGGCTTGGACGCCGACGGGGCCGTGCTTCTCCGCCCGGACGGCTACGTGGCCTGGCGCGCCTCGAACTCGGCCGCGGACACCGAGACACAGCTCAGCGAGGCACTGAACCGGGTGCTGCACGGCTGATCAACGGCCCGGTGTCCCGGCGCCGGCGACCGGTTCAGCCGATCTGCAGGTCGGCGAGCTCGGCGCCGGCGCCACTCACCGCGACCCGCACGAAGCGGGCATACCGGTCGCTGAGATCGACGACGACGTCCTTGAGGCCGGGGCGGGCGGCCGTCGTCCAGCTCACGCCGTCCTCTGACACGGCAACCGTCCATCCGCCGGGCTTGTGATCGCCCCATCGCACGGACAGCGTGTGCAGCATCCGCTCGCCACGCAGGTCGACGGTGAGCATGGACCGTGCGGCAACGCTTCGCCATGCTGTGAGCGGATCTCCGTCGACGGCGGCGATCGCCGGTTCGCTCGGATCCGCCGAATCGGCCGTGACCGGCGCGCACCGGGCGAGGTCGTCGGTGGGTGTCAGGTCCGGCCTGCGGGTCGGTACGGTCAGCTCGCCGTAGGGCGGCACCGTGGTGCTGGTTGCCTCGACCTCGACGGGCAGCGGGAGCCCGGACAGCGATCGCACGGTTGTCGAGTCGGGCGAGATGTCGACCGTGAAGGCCCTGCCGCGCCACTGCAGCCGGGTCAGCGTGATCCCGCCCAGCTGCGGCGGCAGCGAGGGATCCAGGTGCACCCGGTCGGCCCGCCAGCGCAGTCCCGAGTAGCCGTACAGGAACTCCTGGAGGAACCCGCCGGCGCCGGTGACGAAGGTGAACGCCCCGCCGGTCCTCGTCTCAGCGAACTGGTCGAACGGGGCGCGGACGAACGGATCGACACTGCGCTTGGTGTAGGTGAACGCCGCACACCCGGGGTCGCCGAGCTGACTGCTGACCACCGAGTGGATGCTGTCGGTCATCGACGGGCCGTCCTGGTCGGTGCGCGGCACGTAGTAGTCCATGTCCCCGCGGGTCACCGAATCCGGCTGGTCGTTCTCCCAGGGATAGGCCAGCATGACGACGTCGGCCTGCTTGACCTTGTCGCCGCGGTAGCCGGCGTACTCCGGATGCGTTTCCGTCGCGGCGTCCAAGGGCACCCGCAGACCGTCGGCCAGCCGCGCCCACCGCGCGTCGGGGCGCTGACCGACCAGCCAGGCCGCTGAGGTGGCGAAACGAAGCGCTTCCCGTGCCGCGACGTTGGTGTACACGCTGTCGGTGACGTTCTCGTGGTACTCGTCCGGTGGCGTGACGCCCGCGATGCTCCAGGTACCGTCCGCGTTGGCGCTGGCTCGGCTAACCCAGAAGTCGGCAACACCGCGCAGTATTGGGAAACCCTTGTCGTGCAGCCAAAGCCGGTCACCGGTGGCCAGCCAGTACTGCCACACCGCCAATGCCACATCAGAGCTGATGTGCTGCTCGTACTTGCCCGTCGACGCCGACATCGGCGTGTCCTCCATGCCGGAAAGCGCGCTCTCCCAAGGGAATCTCAGCCCAGCGCGACCATCTGACCGTGCGTACTCCATCGCCGCGTCGATCCGGTTCACCCGGTACTGCAGCACCGAGTTGGCGATGTCGGGGTGCTGGGCGAGCAGGCTTGGATACATCCAGGTCTCGGTGTCCCAGAAGACGTGGCCGTTGTAGCCGTCACTGGACAGCCCAGCGGGCGACGGGGCCCAGGGCGATCCGGTTCGGACACTGGCGAGCAGGGAGAACTGGCTGGCCCGCACTTGGCGTTGCAGTTTCTCATCGCCGCGTATCCGGATGTCGGCTTGCCACAGCTGGTTCCAGGCAGCCCGGTTCTCGGTGTCGACGAGATCCCAGCCGAGGCCGGCCGCCGTCGCGGCCTGGGTTCGCGCGGTCGTCAGAGGGTCGGTGGCATCCAGCGAACTGGCGATTCCCACGTACTTGGTGATCGCGACCACGCGGCCGGCGGACACGTCGACCGTGACGCGCTGGCCGGCGCCAGAGCCGGCGGTCGGTACCGATCCGCCCGCCGCGTCCAGCCGGGACGTGATGGCCACCGAGGTGACGTTGCCGTTCGCCTGTGTCGTCTCCCAGATCTGGTGGGCGCCGGGCTCACCGCCGACAACGGGCGCCGACAGCCCGCTGCGGGACCGGTCGTCGAGCTGGTCGGTCACCGTCACGGTGCCGGACCAGTGCGGCGTGATCTCCACCCGCACCACGCCAAGATGCGCGCGGGCCCGGTCGGCGAACACCTGGTAGCGGATATCGGCGGTTCGCCCGGCAGGAGACGTCCAGCGCGCGGAGGTCGTCACCACGCCGGTTCGCAGGTCCAGTGACTGGAGGTAGCCGGAGACCCTGTTGGCCGCCAAGGCAGCCGACACACCGCCGGAGCCGTCGGACACGTCAAGGCTCGACCAGGCCGGCAGGCTCGGCCGCACCGCGGTGGCGCCGGCCCGGGTGGCATACAGGCCGGCGAGTTCGAACTGCGCGCCAGCCGCCCATCCGTTGCCCGCGGCGGGAATGCGGGCTCCCAGATAGCCGTTGCCGACAAAGGTCGGGTGGTAGTCGGTGTTCACGGTGGTGGTGGACAGTACCCAGCCGTCATCCGGAGCCGCCGCGGGCGGCGCCCCCGGAACCACCGTCAACGCGATCCCGACCGTGCCGAGAACGGCTAAACCATGCATCGTGGTCCCTCCCAGATGCCGTGCGATTCCAGTCATCAGACTAATCCAGTGGGCGTGATCGGAGGCGCTGCCGTGAGCATGCCGCCGAGCAGCGGTACGCCATGAGCCGCGGGCCGCCCTCAGCGCCTACCTGGTCACGACAACCCGAGGTCGTCGTAGATGGCTGGCACGAACGGCTTGACGCGCTCGCTGCGCACAAGCGACTTGGAGATCGTGTTGCTGACCACGGCGATCGTCAGGTCATGTGCCGGATCGTGCAGCACCAACGACGAGCGGCAACCCGCGTGCCCGAAGGTGGCCGGCGAGGCACACCGACCGAACCGGGACCAGCCGACGACGAAGCCAAGGCCCCACTCCGCGGTGTCACCAGACCGCGAGCACGGCACGTACGGCGGTCTCCTTGTCACGTACCTCGCCGCCGACCGGGGCCGATCCCGCGCATGCGAGGACATCGTCCTGACCAGTGCGGCCAGGTCGCGGGCCGGTCCGACACATCCGGTGCCCGGGAACACGGCGCCGATACTGGACCGGGGAATCAGTTCGCCGACCGCCGGCGTGAAGGCGCCGGAGTCGCCGATCCAGGTCGGACTGATCTCGTCGGCGGCGAAGGTGAAACCCGACTCCGTCGCACCACCACGACGCAGCACGGCGTCGGAGACCAAGTCGGTGGACGGCCGCCCGGCGGCGTCCTCCGCGATCACGGCCAGGGTGGCGAAGTTCGCGAACGAGCTGTACATCCGCTGCTGGCCAACGGCGAAGCCGGGCTGCCCAGGCTTGAGCCGCGCCAGCTCGGCGACATCGGTGTACGGAGCCAGGAACGGCTGCTCGGCGTCCTCCGAAAGGCCGGCACTGTGGTTGAGCAGATGCGCGCAGCTGATGCCGCCGCGGGTGAACCCGGGAAGCTCGGCCTCGACGTCGATGAGCCCTTCGTCCTCCAGTCGTGCGAACAGAATCGCTGTGGCCACTTTGGACGAACACGTCCAGCGGAGACGGTCGCGCACCGTCATCGGCGTGCCAGGCGTGGCCTCGCCGGCGGCCGCCTCGAACACGGTGTCGCCGCCGAGCAGGACGGCGCACTGCATACCCATCCATTCGCCGCCGTCGATCCGCTGGGAGATCTGCCGGTGGGTCCGTCCGAACCCGCTCACCGCGACCACAGTCCGACAAGGTAGGTCCGCTTGCACAGCTGCCGTTGCAGCTTCCCGCTGGTCGTCTTGGGCAGTTCTCCCTTGCCGAGCAGCACGATGTCGGCGGGCCGGACACCGAACCAACGCCGCACCTCACGGCTGATCGAGGACTTCACCTCCGCATGCCGTTGCCGCGGCGCCGTGGCCTCGGCCACGATCACAACGCCTTCGGCTCGGTCGTCACCTCGGATCCCGAACGCGGCAACATTGCCCCGCCGAACGCCGTCGACCGTGGCGACCTGGTGCTCGATCTCCTGGGGCACCAGGTTCTCCCCTCGCACGATGATGATGTCCTTGATGCGGCCGCAGACGAAGACCTCGCCGTCGCACACGAAGCCGAGATCGCCGGTCCTGTGGAAGCCGTCCGGCCAGAACGATTCGGTCCCGCCCTGCCCCAGGTATCCGGTGAACAGGCTCGGGCCGTGCGCGCAGATCTCTCCGACGGTGCGTTCCGGCAACGGCTCGCCGTCCCGCGAACGGACACTGATGCGGTAGCCAGGCAAGGGCTTTCCGCATCCGACGAGATCGATCCCGCTCCCCGCGACACGAACCGTCGAACCATCGGTCAGGCTGTTCGCCTCCACGGTGAGCACACGCATCGGCTGTCCAGGTTCGACGGCGGTGAGCACCAGACCGACCTCCGCCATCCCGTATCCGGGCCGCAGTGCCGTGACCGGCATGCCATGTCGGGCGGCGAACTCACCGAAGGTCGCGAACTCCCGCGCGTGGATCGGTTCGCTGCCGTTGACGCAGTGGCGCAGCGTGGACAGGTCGAGCTTTTCCTCACGTGACCGGAGTTGGGCGTGCCTCGCGGCAAGGCTGTAGGCGAAGTTCGGCGCGAACGTCAGCGTGGCCCGCAGCCTGGCGATGTCGACCAGCCACCCCGTCGGATTGCGCACGAAGGAATCCGGACTGGACAGGTGCAGTGGAAGGCCGAGCAGGGCGGGCAGCGCGAAGGTGCCGATCAGCCCCATGTCGTGGCTGAGTGGCAACCAGCTCACCACCGAATCGGCATCCGTCAGCCCGAAGCGTGCCGCGATGGCGGCCACGTTGGCGAGGACGGCGTCGGCCGTGACGGGCACGATCTTGGGATCACCGGTCGACCCGCTGGTGAGTTGGCCGATGGCGGCAAGGTCGTCGAGTGGACTCGGTTCAGCCGGGTTTCGCAGCGCGCGAACACCGTGCGGTCCAGGAGCCGTGACCGCTGGCCAGTCGATGCCACCGTCGTCGCGGTCGGTGACCACCAGTTTCGCCCTGATCTGGCCGAGCCGGCCGCCCAGCCACTCCGGATAGCTGTGCGCCGCCCGCTTCGCGCCGCTTGGAGTGGCGAGAATGGTGATCGAGGCGTTGAGCTTCCATGCCGCCAGGATGGTGGCGAGGGTGCCCGCTCTCGGTTCGGCGCTGAGCGCGACGACGTCGCCCGCACGCACCCCAGCCAGCTCCAACCAGCCCGCGGCCTCGGCGGCGGTGGCGCACAGCTCTCCCCATGACCCGGAATAGGGCCGGACATCGGAGGGTAGGAACAGCGGCGCGTTGTTGCGCTCAGCTCGCAGCGCGATCGAGGAGAACAGTTCCTCGGGCTTTGTCTTCGCTGTCATCGCTTGGTTGCCTTCCTTGCCCGACACCGGCGGGAGTGGCCGGCACGGGTCAGCACGTGCTCTTGTCGCTCGATGTCCGGACGTCATTCACTTGCCTGGGACATGCACCGACCATGGCGCTTGGTTGCACGGGTTTCGTGTCAGGGCGTGACCACGCGAGCATGCTGAGGGTGTCCATGCGGTCACTGTCGGTGACTTCACCGTCTGGTCAGGCCTGGAGAATCCTGCCGGCCACGGCTCGGGTCACCGAGCCGACCGTGCCAAGCGGGTCACCGTCGTCGGTCAGCTCGAAGGTGTCGTCCGGCAATCCAACGCCGAGTCTGTTCTCCAGCTGGACAATGAGTTCGGCGAGGTCCGCACTGTCCAGACCGAGCTGATCACGGAGGTCGTCGTCGGAGTCGACGACAAGGCTGGGCTCGCGCAGGATCTCTCGGATGATGGCACGAACCGTCGCACCGACCTGCTCGGATAACTCGGCATGGGACTTGGTCATCACCTGATACTAGGCATGGCCACGGCGCCCGGACGTCATTCCGGAGACTGAGCGACAGCTCGTTCGCGGGGACGATGGCTCGCCGCCGTGAACCCCGTTGTCCCGTCCCGGTGTCGTCTACCTCCCGGTGGCGATACCGGTCAGCGGTAGCGCATCTGGGGGAAGCGGGCAGCCGCCAGAACCAGACGCGAGTCACAATCGAGCCACGGACGGGCGGCGAGTCTGGCGCGATCGACACGACAGGGTTGACAGTCTGCTGAGCTCGTCAAGCCCGTTGCCTGGCGAGCCGGTCTACGACAGCAGCCACGGGTGGGAGTGAGGCGATGACGGCGCCGATGGACGTCCCCGGCGCGGCTGCCAGGGCGGTGCCGGAGGCCGTGTTCACCAGGGCGATCGGGGCGCGGTCGCTGCGGCAGATCTCCTGGCTGCGGCTCAAGCGCGACAGGGTCGCGATGGCCGGGGGGGCGGTGATCCTGCTCCTGGTCGTGACCGCCATTCTCGCCGGCATACTCGACAGGGGCTTCGGCGTCATCCCGGTTGGCACGTTCCACCAGGACCTGATCGACCCCGACCTGCAGATCCCCAAGGCCCCCTTCGGTGGCATCAGTCCGTCCCACCTGCTGGGCATCGAACCGACCAATGGACGCGACCTGTTGGCCCGCATCTTCGCCGGTTCGTGGATCTCGTTGCTCATCGCCTTCGTCGCCACCATGCTCTCGGTGGCGATCGGCACCCTGCTTGGCGTGCTTGCCGGCTATTTCGGTGGTTGGGTCGACACCCTGATCAGCCGGCTGATGGACGTTTTCCTCGCCTTCCCCCTGCTGGTGTTCGCGCTGGCGCTTGCCGGCGTCGTGCCGGACAGGGCATTCGGACTCAGCGGCGACCTGCTGCGCATCGCCCTGCTGATCTTCATCATCGGATTCTTCAACTGGCCCTATGTCGGCCGGATCATTCGGGGGCAGACGCTGTCGCTGCGCGAACGCGAGTTCATCGACGCGGCGAGAAGCCTCGGCGCGCGACAGTCCCACATCCTGTTCCGTGAGCTGCTGCCCAACCTCACGGCTCCGATCCTGGTGTACTCGACACTGTTGATTCCGACCAACATCCTGTTCGAAGCCGCCCTGTCCTTCCTCGGTGTCGGCGTGCGCCCACCGACGCCGACCTGGGGCGGGATGTTGTCCGACGCGACGCACTACTACCAGATAGATCCGGAATTCATGCTTGTTCCCGGTCTGGCCATCTTCGTCACCGTGTTGGCGTTCAACCTCTTCGGTGACGGCCTGCGCGACGCACTCGATCCACGTGCCCGCTGACCGGTGAATGCCGTGACGATTCATTGACAGACGAGAGGGGAACCGGCCGATGACACGTCGCTGTGGAATAAGACCGCGAGCGGTGCTGGCCGTCGCCGTCGCTGCCGCGCTCACCATCGGGTTGTGTGCCTGCGGCGCGAGGAACGGATCGGGCGGAGGCTCGGCGGCGTTCAACGCCGGTGTCGGCAAGGTGTACAACCCTTCTGAGGCCAAAGGCGGCACCCTGCGGATGGCCAACAACGGTGACTGGGACTCGCTGGATCCCGCCGACACCTACTACGCGTACACCTGGAACTTCGCTCGGCTCTACGGCCGCTCGCTGGTGATGTTCGCTCCCGCCCCCGGAGCTGACGGCGCCAAGCTGGTGCCCGATCTGGCCACCGGCCTCGGCGTGTCCAGCGACGACGCCAAGATCTGGACCTACAAGCTGCGCGGCGGCGTGAAGTTCGAAGATGGCACGCCGGTCACGTCCAAGGACGTCAAGTACGCGGTCGAGCGGTCGCTGGACAAGGACACCTTCCCCAACGGACCGACCTACTTCAACGACTTCCTCGACCTGCGGGGCTATACCAGCCCCTACCACGACCCCACACCCGACAAGCTCGGGCTGACGGCGATCGAGACACCGGACGACTCCACGATCGTCTTCCACCTGCTCAAGTCGTTCAGCGGCTTCGACTACTTCGCGCAGCTGCCGGCGACCATCCCGGTCCCCAGGGCCAAGGACACCGGTACGAAGTACAAGGAACACGTGGTCTCCACCGGTCCGTACAAGTTCGCGACCAACGAGCTTGGCAAGAGTTTCACGCTGGTCCGCAACGACCAGTGGGATCCGAAGACCGACCCGAATCGCAAGGCGCTGCCGGACGAGATAGACATGGCGCTGAACGTCAACGCCGACGACATCGACAACCGTCTGATCTCCGGCGACCTTGACGTCGATGTCGTCGGTGCCGGTGTGGGGCCGGCCGCACAGGGACGGATCCTCGGCGACCAGGCCATGAAGGCCAACGCTGACTCCGCCCTCGTGGCCCGTACCTGGTACACCGCGATCAACGGCGACGTCGCGCCGCTCGGCGACGTGCACTGCCGCCGAGCCGTGGAGTACGCGACGGACAAGGTCGGCTACCAGAACGCCTACGGTGGCCCGACCGGCGGTGACATCGCCACGAATCTGCTGCCACCGGTGATTCCCGGCGCGGAGAAGTTCAACCCGTATCCCGCGGGAGGGGACAATCACGGCGACCTTGCCAAGGCGCGGGACGAGTTGAGGCAGTGTGGTCAGCCGAGTGGCTTCTCCACCACCATCTCCTACCGCGCGGAGCGCCCGAAGGAGAAGGCCACCGCGGAGGCGCTGCAACAGTCACTGGCCAGAGTGGGCATCAATCTCACGATCAAGCCATTCCCGACAGGGGACTACGCCAAGCTCTACGCGGGAAAGCCCGACTACGCCAAGAACAACGGTCTTGGACTGATGGTCTACGGGTGGGGTGCTGACTGGCCAGACGGTTTCGGCTTCCTCAGCCAGATCGTGGACAGCCGGGTGATCAGGGCCTCCGGCGGCAACACCAACCTCGGTGTCAAGGATCCCGCTGTCGACGAACTGGTGGACAAGGCGGTCACCACGGCCGACGCCGCGGGGAGGGAGAAGATCTGGGTGGATGTGGACAAGAAGGTCATGGACGACGCCTACATCCTGCCCGGCATCTGGGCCAAGGGACTGCTGTACCGGCCGAAGGACCTGACGAACGTGTTCGTCAGCGACGGCTTTCAGATGTATGACTACCTCGCCCTCGGCGTGAAGAAGTAACGATCGCGAAGCAAGGGCGGCCGATGCCCAGCGGCCGCCCAGAGGAACAGAGAAGCCCGAGGAAGTAGGTGACCAGCGGTGGCCGCGTTCGTCGTCCGACGCCTGCTCGGGGCGATACTGATGCTGTTCATCGTCAGCATCGCCACGTTCGCCATCTTCTTCCTCGTTCCCCGGCTTGGCGGGGCCACCGCGGACGACCTCGCGTCCCGCTACGTCGGCAAGAGCGCGGGCGCCGCGCAGATCCACCAGATGGCCGAGAAACTGGGCTTCACCGATCCGCTCCCGGTGCAGTACGGCCACTTCGTCACCGGTCTGGTCGCCGGCACCGACTACAGCACAGGCCCCACCACGGTTCACTGTCCAGCACCCTGCTTCGGCTATTCCTTCATCACCCAGAATCCGGTGTTGCCCGATCTACTCGACCGGCTCCCCGTCACCTTGTCGCTCGCGGCGGGCGGCGCGACCATCTGGCTGGTGTTCGGGGTGGCCACCGGCGTGCTCTCCGCACTGCGCAAGGGAACGGTGTTCGACCGGGCGGCGATGGGCGTCGCGCTCGCGGGTGTGTCACTGCCGATCTTCTTCACGGGCCTGCTCTCCCTGTCGATCTTCAGCTACACGCTCGGGGTCGCGGCACCTGGCAACAGCTACACACCGATCACCGAGAATCCGCTGCTGTGGGCGTACGACCTGATCCTGCCCTGGTTCACGCTGGCCTTCCTCTACGCCGCCGGCTACGCCCGACTGACCAGAGCGGGGATGCTGGAGACGATGAACGAGGACTTCATCCGAACCGCACGCGCCAAAGGGCTTCCCGAACGGACCGTGGTCGTCAAGCACGGTCTGCGCGCCGCGCTCACCCCAATCGTGACGATCTTCGGGCTAGACCTCGGGCTGCTGCTCGGCGGCGCTGTGCTGACCGAGAGCACCTATTCGCTTCCAGGACTGGGGAAATACGCCGTTGACGCGATCGTCAACAACGATCTGCCCAAAGTGCTCGGAGTCACCCTGATCGCCGCGTTCTTCATTGTCTTCGCCAACCTGATCGTGGACCTGCTCTACGCCGTCATCGACCCGAGGGTGCGTGTCGCATGAGTGATTGGTGGAATCCGGACACGGCCCGTCCCTTTCTCGATGTCAGGGACCTGCGGGTGCGGTTCACCACCGATGACGGCGTCGTCAAGTCCGTCGACGGGCTGACGTGCAGTCTCGAGCGCGGCAGGACACTCGGCATCGTCGGCGAGTCCGGATCGGGCAAGAGCGTGAGCAGCCTCGCCGTGATGGGCCTGCACCGAACGGCCACGAACGCCAGTGTGTCGGGCGAGATATGGCTGGACGGCGAGGAGCTGGTCTCCGCGGATGACGAGCATGTACGGCGCCTCCGCGGCAAGAAAATGGCGATGATCTTCCAGGATCCGCTGTCCGCCATGCATCCGTACTACACAGTCGGCGATCAGATCATCGAGGCGTACCGGATCCATCACCAGGTGACCAGACGGGTCGCCCGCAAGCACGCGGTGGAGATGCTCGGCAGAGTCGGCATCCCACGACCGAATTCCCGTGTCGACGACTATCCGCACCAGTTCTCCGGTGGCATGCGACAGCGCGCGATGATCGCGATGGCGCTGTCCTGCGATCCGGAACTGCTCATCGCCGACGAGCCGACCACCGCGCTTGACGTGACGGTGCAGGCACAGATCCTCGACCTGATCAGGGACCTGCAGCGCGAGTTCGGCTCGGCGGTCGTCATCATCACCCATGACCTCGGCGTCGTCGCCGAGTTGGCCGACGATGTGCTGGTGATGTATGCCGGGCGTTGTGTCGAGCGAGGCAGCGCGGAGGCCATCTTTCGGAGTCCGGCACACCCCTACACCTGGGGGCTGCTTGGCTCGATGCCGCGCCTTGACCGGGAACGTTCGGAGCGGCTGCTGCCGATCAGAGGCACTCCGCCCAGCCTGATCAACGTCCCCGGTGGATGCGCCTTCCACCCCCGGTGTGGGTACGCCGACCTGACCGGCGGTGCCAGCGCATCCGAGGTCCCCCGGCTCACTGAGGACCAGGCGCGCCACTGGGTGGCCTGCCACCTCGGTGCCGGGCAACGCTCACGCATCTGGCATGACGAGATCGAACCGAATCTCTGACCATCCGGCGGGCCCGCCAGTTCTGTGGCGGACCTCGCCAGACCATGTGGAGAACATTGTGGACGATCTGCTGACCGTTTCTTCGCTATGCAAGCACTTCCCTGTCCGACGCGGTCTGTTGCGGCGGAGCAACACCGCCGTCAAGGCTGTCGACGGACTGAACTTCTCGGTGTCCGCCGGAGAAACACTGGCGCTGGTCGGCGAGTCGGGGTGTGGCAAGACCACCACCGGGCGACTGCTCACCAGGCTGCTCGAGCCTACAGATGGCCGAATCGTGTTTGACGGCAACGACATCACCCACCTCAGCCCGAACCAGATGCGTCCCCTGCGCCGGGACATTCAGATGATCTTCCAGGATCCCTACTCGTCGCTGAACCCGCGGCACACGGTCGGAACGATCGTGGGAACGCCCTTCCGGGTGCAGAAGGTACGGACCGAACAAGGCACCAAACGCGCCGTACAGGAACTGCTGGAGCTGGTCGGTCTCAACCCGGAGCACTACAACCGCTATCCGCACGAGTTCTCCGGCGGACAGCGCCAGCGCATCGGGATCGCGCGCACGCTCGCACTGCGGCCGAAACTGATCGTGGCCGACGAACCGGTGTCGGCACTGGATGTGTCGATCCAGGCCCAGGTCGTCAACCTGTTGGAGGACCTGCAAACCGAGCTGAACCTGACCTACCTGATGATCGCCCACGATCTTTCCGTCGTCAGGCACATGTCCGACCGGATCGCCGTGATGTACCTCGGCAAGATCGTGGAATTGGCCGACCGCACCTCGCTGTACGAGCGGCCCATGCACCCCTACACGGTCGCGCTGCTTTCCGCGGTGCCGATTCCCGATCCCGACCGTCGCGACCGCAGGGAACGCATCCGGCTGCAGGGCGACATGCCGAGCCCGATCAACCCACCGCCGGCCTGTCGGTTCCACACTCGTTGCTGGAAGGCTCGAGACAAGTGCGGGACCGTCGAACCTCCGCTGGTCGAGCTGGCTGCCGGCCACCAGGTCGCCTGCCACTTCCCGGAGAACGCTCCGGTGACCGCCGCGGCCTCCTGACACCACGGGTCGTTCACCGAACGGATCTGGTCACCGCTCCGGCGGCGCTGCGATCCGATGGATGGTCGCGCCGAGTCGTGCCATGTTCTCCACGAACCGGGGGTAGCCGCGGTCGATGTGGAATACATCCCACACCTCGGTGACCCCCTGCGCGCATAGGCCAGCGAGCACCAGACCGACACCGGCCCGAATGTCCGACGCCCACACCGGCGCGCTGGAGAGCCGCTCGACCCCGCGGATCACGGCATGATGGCCATCGGTCCGCGCGTCCGCGCCGAGCCGGACCATCTCCTCGATGAACCGGAACCGGGACTCGAACAGGTTCTCGGTGATCATCGAGGTGCCGTCGGCCACCGCGGCCAGAGCGATCGCGAACGGCTGCAGATCGGTGGCGAACCCGGGATAGGGCAGTGTCACGAAGTCAACCGCCCTGGGACGGCTGTCCATCACTACCCGGAAGCCGTCCTCCAGGGTGGCGACCTCGGCACCGGCCATCCGCAACTTGTCGAGCACCAGGTCGAGATGGTGCGGGTCGACGCCGCGCACGGTCAGTGCGCCTCGCGTGACGGCGGCGGCGAAACCCCACGTGGCTCCGACGATCCGGTCACCGATGACACGATGCCGAGTGGGCTGAAGGGATCGCACGCCGTGCACTGTGAGGGTCGAGGTGCCCGCACCTTCGATCTTGGCACCCATCTGCGCCAACATCGTGCACAGGTCGACGATCTCTGGTTCACGGGCGGCGTTGTCGATCACCGTGGTGCCATTGGCGAGCACCGCGGCCATCAGGATGTTCTCGGTGGCCCCGACGCTGGGGAAGTCGAGCCAGATCTGCGCGCCACGCAGGTCTTCGGCCTCGGCGACCACGCAGCCGTGTTCGATGGAACTGGAGGCGCCGAGCTGACGCAGGCCGCTCTGGTGCATGTCGAGCGGCCTCGAGCCGATGGCGTCGCCGCCCGGCAGCGCCACCACTGCCCGTTTGCACCGCCCGACAAGCGGCCCGAGTACACACACGGAGGCGCGCAGTTTGCCCATGGACGCCGAATCGGCGTGATGGTTGAGCTCGGCCGGCGTGGTGATCGTGACGGTGTCACCGTCGACGTCGACCCCGCAGCCGAGGCTGCGCAACACGTCGGCCATCAGCGGAACGTCGAGGATTTCTGGGCAGTTGGTGATCGTCGTGGTGCCCTCGGCGAGCAGCGCGGCCGCCATGAGCTTCAGCACACTGTTCTTGGCACCGACAACCTCGACCTCGCCGACCAGCCGGGCACCGCCCTCGACCCGGAAGTGCTCACTCACGAATTCTCCCGTTCCCCATCGGCCGGTCTCGGCTCACCCGAGCACCGGAATCGTACGGAGCCGAGGAACGGATCTGGTTCGCGGGGCTCTATCGTCGTGTCATGTCCGTTCATCTGACCCGCATCTACACCCGTGTCGGCGACGACGGCACCACCGCGCTCGGCGACGGCACTCGGGTGTCCAAGACCTCGCCGCGACTGGCTGCCTATGCCGATGTCGATGAGACCAACTCCGCGGTCGGTGTAGCCCTCGCGCTGGGCGGACTGACCGATGAGCTAACCGAGGTGCTCCAGCGGATCCAGAACGACCTGTTCGACGTCGGAGCCGACCTGTGTGCCCCGGTGGCACCCGACCCGAAGTACCCGCCGCTGCGGATCACCCAACCATACGTGGACCGACTGGAGGCGTGGTGTGACGAGTTCAACGGACCGCTGCCGAAGCTGAACTCGTTCATCCTCAATGGCGGAACGCCCGGCGCGGCACTGCTGCACCAGGCGCGGACCATCGCACGCAGGGCTGAACGCGGAGCCTGGGCGCTGATCGAGGCGGAACCCGAACACACCAACGTGCTCGCAGCCAAGTACCTCAACCGGCTCTCTGATCTGCTGTTCATCCTGGCCAGGGTCGCCAATCCGGATGGTGACGTGCTCTGGCGGCCGGGAGCCAACGGGTAGCCGACATCAATCAAACAGCGTTCTGTCCGGCCCCCACCCATCCCAGGGGGCGACCCCACATCCAGTCTACCAGCGGCAACCGAAATTCGATCTTGAATGACCGTCGCCTGTGGACAACTCGAGGCCTGTGCGCAAACCTTTGCGTCGGCCGGCCAACCGACACCTCATGTCGCTCAGGATGCCCAGGGCACGGAGCGGCCGGGCGGCGACGACTCCAGCCAGGACAGGAACCCGGTCATCGCATCGACGCCCATGGCGATCTCGATCTCGCCGCCGTCGTCGTCGCGGCAGCAGAGCACCACCGAGCCGAGCGGCATCGAATACGTCTCGGGGCTGGTCGGCTCGCGCCGGTCCGCGATCTCCAGCCCCTCCCTGCGAATCACCCGATCGGGACCGGGGCGCACACTGAGCACCCTGTACCAGACGAACTCGTCACCCTGGTAGCGGCCGACACCGAGATGCCATCCGCGGCCGTTGCCGTTGCGGTGCGTACGAACCGCGACGTGCACGCCCCCTTCACGAAGCAGGCGCAACCGCCGCCAGGCCAGCAGCCCGACAACCACGGCGACCAGGATCAAGACAGCTCCGACGATCCATGTCATGTCCATGACGCCGCTGCCCCACCAGCCGGATCAGACCGCTTGTCCAGCGGCCTGCAACCTGCCTGCCGCTCGTAGTCGCGCCTTGTCGTCACCCTGTTCGAGGTCGGCGCGGGCCTGCTTCACATCGATCTCGCCGGCCAGTTCCGCCGACTCGGCCAAAATGCTCACGCCGTCCGCGGTAACCGACAGGAAACCACCGTGCACGGCCGCCCGCACGGTCTCCCCATCGCTGGTGCGGATCTCGACCACACCGCCCTCGATCAATTCGCCGAGCAGCGGAATATGCCGCGGCAGGATGCCGATCTCTCCCTCGGTCGTCCTGGCGATCACCATGGTGGCGGTGCCGGACCACAGCCGACGTTCCACCGCGACCAACTCGACGGACATCTCGGCCACACGCATCTCCTTCGTCGGGCGTCGGTGGGCAGTCTACTGGCTGGCAGTCCCCGGTGGGGCCAATCCGACAGCGACGCCGCTCCACACGCTTGTCCTCGTCAAGGCAGAGGCCGGCTCGCCCGATCGACGCAAGCCGGCCCCGTCCTCATCACACACTCACTTGCCGGTGAGTTCCTTGTACTTCTTCTCCAGGTCCTCGAGCCCACCACACATGAAGAACGCCTGCTCGGGCATGTGGTCAAACTCGCCCTTGGTGATCCGGTCGAACGCCTCGACGGTCTCCTTCAACGGAACCGTGGAACCGGGCTGGCCGGTGAACTGTTCGGCGGAGTACATGTTCTGCGAGAGGAAGCGCTCGATCCGGCGCGCCCTGTTGACGGTCACCTTGTCCTCTTCGGACAGCTCGTCGACACCGAGGATGGCGATGATGTCCTGCAGGTCCTTGTACTTCTGCAGAATCCGGACGACCTCACGGGCGACGCGGTAGTGCTCGTCACCGACGATGGTCGGGCTGAGGATTGTCGAGGTGGACACCAGCGGGTCCACCGCCGGGAAGATGCCCTTGGCGAAGACCGTACGGGAGAGCTCCGTGGTGGCGTCCAGGTGCGCGAACGTGGTTGCCGGCGCCGGGTCGGTGTAGTCGTCGGCGGGCACGTAGATCGCCTGCATCGAGGTGATCGACCGGCCCCGGGTCGAGGTGATCCGCTCCTGCAGTTCGCCCATCTCGTCGGCGAGCGTCGGCTGGTAACCGACCGCCGACGGCATGCGGCCGAGCAGGGTGGACACCTCGGAACCGGCCTGGGTGAACCGGAAGATGTTGTCGATGAACAGCAGCACGTCCTGGTTCTGCACGTCCCGGAAGTACTCCGCCATGGTCAGCGCGGACAGCGCGACACGCAGACGCGTGCCGGGCGGCTCGTCCATCTGGCCGAAGACCAACGCGGTGTCATTGATGACGCCGTCCTCAGTCATCTCCAGGATCAGGTCGTTGCCCTCACGGGTACGCTCGCCGACACCGGCGAACACCGAGGTGCCACCGAAGTTCCTGGCAACACGGATGATCATTTCCTTGATGAGCACCGTCTTGCCGACGCCGGCGCCACCGAACAGGCCGATCTTGCCACCCTGCACGTACGGCGTGAGCAGGTCGATGACCTTGAGGCCGGTCTCCAGCATCTCGGTGCGGCCCTCGAGCTTGTCGAAGGCCGGTGCCTTGCGGTGGATGCCCCAGTGTTCGGCATCGGCGGCGTGGCCGGGCTGGTCGAGGCAGTCGCCGAGGGCGTTGAACACGTGCCCCTTGACGATGTCACCGACCGGAACCGAGATCGGCTTGCCGGTGTCGGTGACCGCGTGCCCGCGCACGAGGCCATCGGTCGGCTGCATCGAGATGGTGCGGACCAGGTTGTCGCCGAGGTGCTGGGCCACCTCGAGGGTCAGCGTCCGGTCGATGCCGGCGGCATCCACCTTGACGGTCAGCGCGTTGAACAGCTCGGGCACGGCGTCCCGGGGGAACTCCACGTCGACGACGGCGCCGAGGACGCGAGCGACCCGGCCGGTGCCAGTCACGGTAGCGGTAGTCATGTCACTCATCACTTCCTGCGGCGGCCAGTGCGTTGGCACCACCGACGATCTCGCTGATCTCCTGGGTGATCTGGGCCTGGCGGGCCTGGTTGGCCCGCAGGCTGTACGTGCGGAGCAACTCGTTGGCGTTGTCCGTCGCGGCCTTCATGGCCCGCTGCCTCGACGCCAGCTCCGAGGTCGCCGCCTGCAACAGGGCGGAGAACAGCCGGGTGTTGACGTATTTGGGCAGCAGGGCGCCGAACAGTGTCTCGGCGTCCGGCTCGAACTCGTAGGACGGCTTGGGGCGGTCGGACTCGACGCCGTATTCGACCTCGAGCGGCGCGATCTGCCTGGCTACTGGGGTCTGGGTGAGCATCGACCGGTATTCGGTGTAGACGACGTGGAGTTCGTCGACACCTACGACCCCGTCGGCGCCGGCACCGTCCGCATTGTCGTCGGTGCCGCCCATGAACGCCTCGACGAGGGTCTTGCCCACCGTCGCCGCGTCCGTGTAGTGCGGAATCTCGGAGAATCCTGTCCACGACGCCGCGACCGGCCTGTGGCGGAACGTGTAGTAGCCGAGCCCTTTTCGGCCGACCACGTACAGCACCGGCTCCTTGCCCTGCTCGCGGAGCAGGGACTGCAGCTCCTCGGCCGCCTTGATGACACCCGAGTTGTAGCCGCCACACATGCCCTTGTCACTGGTGACGAGCAGCACTCCCGCTCGCTTCGGCCGCTCCCGCGGCACCACGAGCGGATGGTCCAAAGTGGAGGATTCAGCCAGCGTGGAGAGCACGTTCGTGATCTCCTCCGCGTACGGGCGTGCCGCCGTCATCCTCGCCTGTGACTTGGGAATACGCGAGGTGGCGATCAGCTCGTACGCCCTGGTGATCTTCTGCGTCGACTTGACCGATCTGATCCGTTGGCGCAGTACTCGAAGCTCAGCAGCCATGGGTCCTCACGTCACTTCTTGGCCGGAGCGGGACGGCTGACCTTGACCGACTCGTGTTCGACCTTGTCGGCGTCCATCGCCTTGGCTTCGGGGTCGTTGACCACTGACGAGCCGTCGGACGCGGCGAACTGCGCCTTGAACGCCTCGATCTCGTTGGTGAGCCGCTCCTCGGTCTCCCCGCTCAGGTCGCCGGAGGAGGCGATCTCGGTGAGGATCCCCTTGGCGTTGCGGCGCAGGTGGTCGAGGAACTCCGACTCGAAGCGGCGCACGTCCTCGATGGGCACGGAGTCGAGGTGACCACGGGTGCCGAGGAAGATCGCCGCGACCTGTTCCTCGACGGGGTACGGGCTGTAGGCGGGCTGCTTGAGCAGTTCCACCAGCCGGGCGCCACGGTCGAGCTGCGCCTTGGAGACCGCGTCGAGGTCGGAGGCGAACGCCGCGAAGGCTTCCAGCTCACGGTACTGCGAGAGATCCAGGCGCAGTGAGCCGGCGACCTTCCGCATGGCCTTGACCTGCGCGCTGCCGCCGACCCGGGACACCGAGACGCCGGTGTTCACCGCGGGGCGGACGCCTTGGTTGAACAGGTCGGACTCCAGGAAGCACTGGCCGTCGGTGATCGAGATGACGTTGGTGGGAATGTAGGCCGAGATGTCGTTGGCCTTGGTCTCGATGATCGGCAGACCGGTCATCGACCCGCCGCCGAGGTCGTCGGACAGCTTGGCGCAGCGCTCGAGCAGACGCGAGTGCAGGTAGAAGACGTCGCCAGGGTAGGCCTCGCGGCCCGGCGGTCGGCGCAGCAGCAGCGAGATCGCGCGGTAGGCCTCCGCCTGCTTGGTGAGGTCGTCGAACACGATCAGGACGTGCTTGCCTTCGTACATCCAGTGCTGGCCGATGGCCGAACCGGTGTAGGGGGCCAGCCATTTGAAGCCAGCCGGGTCGGAAGCCGGGGCCGCCACGATGGTGGTGTACTCCAGCGCACCGGCCTCTTCCAGCGCCGACTTCACGCCGGCGATCGTGGAGCCCTTCTGGCCGACGGCGACGTAGACGCAGCGCACCTGCTGCTTGGGGTCGCCGCTCTGCCATGCCTTCTTCTGATTGATGATCGTGTCGACGCAGACCGTCGTCTTCCCGGTCTTGCGGTCGCCGATGATCAGCTGGCGCTGGCCGCGGCCAATCGGCGTCTGCGAGTCGATCGCCTTGATGCCGGTCTGCAGCGGCTCCTTCACCGGCTGGCGCTGCATGACCGTCGCGGCCTGCAGCTCCAGGACGCGGGTGTCGTCGGCGACGATGTCGCCGAGGCCGTCGATGGGCTCACCGAGCGGGTTCACCACCCTGCCGAGGAAGCCGTCACCGACCGGCACCGAGAGCACCTTGCCGGTCCGCCTGACCTGCTGGCCCTCCTCGAGGGCCTCGTAGCCGCCGAGGATGACGGCTCCGATCTCACGCACGTCCAGGTTCAGGGCGACACCCTGCACGCCGCCGGTGAACTCCAGCAGCTCGTTGGTCACCGCGGAGGGCAGACCCTCGACGTAGGCGATGCCGTCGCCCGTCGACGTGACGGTGCCGACCTCTTCCCGGTTGACGTCCGGAGAGTAGCTGGAGACGTAGTTCTCGATCGCACTGCGGATCTCGTCCGGCGAGATCGTCAGCTCCGCCATGTCGTTCCTGCTCCCACTGTTGTTCTTCCGATGCAAGTCTTTGGGGTGGCTCAGCCGGCCAGCCGCCGGCGCAGCTCAACCAACCGCCCCGCCACGCTGCCGTCGACGACCTCGTCGCCGACCCGGACCGTCATTCCGCCGAGCAGATCGGGGACGATCTCGACGTGCAGCGCGATCGGGCGGGTGTAGATCCGGGTCAGCGCCGCGGCCAACCGCTCGTGCTGTGCCTGCGACAGCGGACTGGCCGACCGCACGTGCGCCACCGAGCGTTCCCGGCGCTTGGCCGCGAGCCCGGCCAGTTCCTCAAGTCCGGCCACGATGCGGCGGCCACGCGGGAGCATGACCAACTGGTGGATGAGCGTCCTGCTCACCGGTTCTACCTTGTCGGCAACCAGCCGGTCGACCAGGTCGATCAGCGCCCTGCGGTCACCGGTCGGCGAGGACAGCAGCAGCTCCAGTTCGGACTGGCCGGCGATGATGCGGCCGAACCGGAACAGTTCATCCTCGACGGAGTCCAGCCGCCCCTCCCGCTCGGCCTTGATCAGCAGGGCGTCGCGGGCCAGGGACTCCAACCCGTCGACCAGGTCGCGCGGGGTGGACCATCGCGCGGTGACCGCCGCGGCGAGCACCTGCAGCGCCTGCTCGCCAATCTTGTCCGCGAGCAGGCCACGGAGCAGCCCCTCGCGTGCGGTCGGGTCGGACGAGGCGTCGGCGAGCGCCCTGCGCAGGCCCGCCGTGTTGGCCAGCAGCCTGACGACGGAGAACAGGTCGTCGCCAAGTCCGGCCAACCCGGCCGCGTCGAGTCCATCGACGACGTCGAGCAGCCGCAGTTCGGCCGCGGCCATGGCTTCCCGACTGGCTGCCTGCATCAGGCTTCTCCCTTGCTTGCCAACACCGTCTCGCGCTCGGACGCACCATTACCGGCCGCCATGTCCTCGAGCACACCGAGGAAGCTGTCGACGGCCTGCCGCTGATGCGCGGCCTCTTCCAGGTGCTCACGGACGAAGTGGCTGGCCAGGGTGAGGGTGGCCTGCCCGAGGTATGCCCGCAGTTCGTGGATGACCTGCAGGCGCTGGTTGGCCAGTTCCTCCTCGCCGCGCCGCCGGATCCGTGCGGCCTCACGCTCGGCCTGCTCACGCATCTCCTCGACGATGCGTTCCGCGTCGGCCCTGGCGTTGTCGCGGATCTTCGCCGCTTCGGCGCGTGCCTCGGTCACCGCGTCCTGGTAGGCGCGTTCCGCGGCGGCGAGCCGCTCGCTCGCGGCCTTGCTCTGCTCGATCTGCTGGCGGATGGCGTCCTGCTGCGTGCGCATGGCCTTGCGCAGCGGCGGCGCGACCTTCCACCAGATCACGGCGATCACGACGCCAAACCCGACCAGGTCGGCGATGAACTCGCCCATCAGGCACCTTCCCTGTCGCCGCGCTCGGCCTCGTCGAGCAGACGGTCCAGCACGGCGGTCTGCCCCGCCTGCCGCGGAATCTCGGTTCCGAGGACCCGACCGGCCACCGACACCGCCAGTTCACCGGCGTAGCCGCGCAGTTCGGCCTTGACCTGGTCCCGCTGTGCCGCGAGCTGTTCGGCACCGCGGCGGATGATCTGGTCGACCTCGTCGCTGGCCTGTCGGCGCAGTTCGTCGACGATCTGCTGCCCTTCGGCGCGTGCGGTGTCGCGGAGCTTGGCGGACTCGGCGCGCGCCTCGGCCAGCACGGCTTGGTGCTGCTGCTGTGCCTCGGCGAACTTCTCCGTGGCCAGCCGGCTCTCCTCCGCCTGCCTGCGCACCATCTCCTGCCGGTCGGCCATGGCCTTCTGGACGGGCGGTATCACGAACCGCCACAACACGACGAGCACGATCAGGAAGATGATCAGCTCGACGAAGAAGGTGCCGTTGGGCAGCAGGAAGATGCTGCTGGCCAGCCGTGTGGTCTCCATGGCCTCAGCTAAGGTGAGTGGCGAAGGAGAACAGCATGATGGCCGCGAACGCCAGGCTGATGAAGAAGTTGGCTTCGGCGAAGGCGACGGTCAGGATGAACGGCGTGAACAGTCGTCCCTGTGCCTCCGGCTGCCGCGCCACCCCGGCGACGAGCTGACTGCCGGCGAGGCCGTCACCGATGCTGGCGCCGGCGGCACCGACGCCGAGGGCGACACCGCCGCCGATGTAGGCACCAGCATTGGCGATGGCCGTACCCATGTCTGCCATGACTCTCCCTTAACGGTGTTTCTCTGTGGTCCCGAAACGAATCAGCTGAGATACCGGCCCCGACCGGCCCGGCGTGTCAGTGGTGCTCGTCGCGCACCTCCATGGACTGACCGAAGTAGATCACGGTCACCAACGCGAAGATGAACGCCTGCACGAGCCCGATGAACATGTCGAAGAGCTTCCAGCCGCCGTTGAGCGCCCAGCCGACAGAGGCCGGCAGCAGTGATCCGATCACCGCGATCATGATCCCGCCGGCGAAGATGTTGCCGAAGAGCCGCAGCGAGTGCGAGACCACGCTGATGCCCTCCTCGAGGACCCACATCGGCGCCAGCGCCGGCAGATGCCCCTTCAGCACGTGGACCAGTTGGCGGCCGGCTCCCTTGCGGCGGCGTGCACCGGCCACGTGCTTGGCCACGAAAACCAGGATCGCCAACGGATAGACCAGGTTCACGTCCGCCGTAGGGGGAGGCAGCACCTCGCCACCTGCCGTGTGCATGGGCAGGACGGAGAACCAGTTGCAGATCAGGAGGAAGAAGAACAGGCCGAGGGTGAACGGAAGGAGATGTGGCGCGACACGCAGGCCAACCGCGGACTCCACCTGGTCGCGGAAGAACTTGGTGACCGTCTCGAAGAACAACTGGATCCCACCCGGGACGCCGGCGGTGGCCTTCGCCCGGACGAACAGCCCGATGGCGATCACGATCACCGCGGCGAGCAGGGTCGAGATGATGGTGTCGGCGTTGAACGTCATCCCGAGGACGTGCCATTCGGGGTGGACACCGGGCCTGATGCTGGACTCGGCGAGGAACGTGGACGTCATCGCTGGCGGAGCTCCTTCATCACGGGCAACACCGTGTTCGCGATATTGATGAGCTGGTAGGCGGCAAGGCCGAGGAACACACCGAATCCGTCGGGGCGGAGGAAGAAGCCGAACAGGACGGCGATGAAGGCGATGAACATCAGCCGGCGGGCCGAGAGTATTCCGATGGCCTTCTTCTGCGGGTTCTCACTGGAGATCACCTTCACCACGTCGCGCTGCAGCAAGCGGGTGTTGGCGAGACCGAGCCCGAGGCCAACACAGCCCAGGATGCCCATCTGCAGGTGACCGAGCAGGCCAGCGGCGACAAGGCCGAGAACACCGAGTACCGCGGAGATCAGGAGCGGTCGACGCATACCGATCACCGTCGCGGCGGGCACGTCCGCGGCGGCCGCTTTCAACCCTGACAGCACGTGACCTCGCTCCCTAACCGAACGTCCGGAACTTCTTGTATATGTAATAAACGGCCGAGGCCATGCCGAGCGCGAGCCCGATGAACACAAAGAGCGGCAAGGTATGCGCAACGGAGTCGGCAAACCACCCCAGAGCCAGTCCGCTGACGACCATGCCGGCCATGACCGAGCCCAAACCGATGACTGACCACAGGCTGGGCGGCTGATTGGACATGACCTGGGTTACCCGGTGCAGACCGGGTGCGCGCGCGGGCCAGTCAAGGGCAGCTCCTCATCGTTGCGGCGCCGTCCGAGTGTTGATTCGGTCACGGTCGCGCCATGGGCGACCGAAGATCGGCAGGTCCGCCTTTCGGGGACACGTCGAACCGTACCATAGGCACAGGGTTATCCCACCACGGGCCCTGATTGGCAGGCGGCTGCGGTCGTCGACCCTCAGGCGACTGTCGACGGAGTCTACGCGCCCTGGCAAACTCGCGCAGGCGCAAGTGATCTACCTGTCGCCCGCCGCGGACGCGCGCCGTTCCTTGATCCAGGGCAGCGCCGAGACCGCGAGTGCGGCGAGCAGCCCGACACAGATGCCGAGCACCATGACTCCGGTCTGCTTCACCAGCGCGAGCCCGACCGCACTGAACGCGAACAGCCCGACCCACAGGTAGATCAGCACCACGGCCCGCCGCTGCGAACGGCCGAGCTCCAGGAACCGGTGGTGCAGATGCATCTTATCGGCGTGGCCGATACTCAGTCCCTTCCTCGTCCGCCGGACCACGGCCATGATCAGGTCGAGCAGCGGGACGAACAGCACCGCCACGACCACGAGCAGCGGTGTGTACAGGGCGACGAGGTCGGTCGGCCGGAGCACGGTGTAATTGATCCGCCCTGAGGCCGAGGTACTCGCTGCCGCCAGCATCAGACCGATCAGCATGGCGCCCGAGTCACCCATGAAGATCCTGGCCGGATTGAAGTTGTGCGGCAGAAAGCCCAAGCAGGCGCCGGCCAGCGCGGCGGCGATCAGCGCGGGCGGATAGAAATGCACGTCACCGCCGGCCTGTGCCAACAGCCCGAGTGAGAACAAGCAGGTCGCCGCGGCGGCGATGAAGCCGATGCCGGCGGCCAGACCGTCGAGGCCGTCGACGAAGTTCATCGCGTTGATCATCGTGACGGTCAGCAGCAGCGTGAGCAGCGCCCCCTGGTTGGGACCGAGCACGAGCACCGATCCCTCCCACGGCACCCAGAACGCCAGCCACTGCACGCCGAGCAGCACCAGAATGCCGGCGGAGGCGACCTGTCCGGCCAGCTTCGTGATCGAGTCCAGCTCGAACCGGTCGTCGATGGCGCCGACCACCGTGATCAGACCGCCGGCGTACACCACGGCCCACGGGTCGAGGGAGAAGGTGAACGAGGGACCCAGGGTCGGCAGCTGGTGGGCGAGCAGCATGGCCGCGAGAACGCCGGCGTACATGGCGACCCCGCCGAGTCTCGGGATTGGCACCACATGGACGTCACGGGCCCGGGGACTGGCCACCGCACCGATCCGGAACGCCGCCAGCCGGACCAGACCTGTGAGCAGGAAGGTCACCGCGGCCGCGGTGAGCCCGACGAGCAGGTACTCCCGTACCGGCAGCAGACCGGTCGACGGGAGTACGGGTGAGATGCCCACGGTGTTCCTGTCCCTGATGGAGTTCTTGTTTCGTCGATGGATTTCGTGCCGCTTGCCTCAGTTGGCGAGGTCGACCTCGGCGCCGAGCACCTCGCTGAGCGAGGCCAGGCTCACCACACCCTCCCGGAGCACCCGGGGCTGCGGTCCGGTCAGGTCGACGATGGTCGAGGCGACACCTTGCCGCACAGTGCCGCCGTCGAGATACACGTCGACCGAATCACCCAGCTGCGCCTGGGCTTCGGCGACCGTCGTCGGGGGCGCCTGGCCGGACCGGTTGGCGCTGGAGACCGCCATCGGACCGACCTCCCGCAGCAGCTCGATCGCCACCGGATGCAGCGGCATCCGCAGCGCCACGGTGCCCCTGGTCTCACCGAGGTCCCAGGTCAGCGAGGGCGCGTGCGGCAGGACGATGGACAGCCCTCCCGGCCAGAACGCCTCGATCAGCTTGCGCGCCTGGTCCGGAACGGAGAACACCAGGCCATCGACCGTCGACCACGAGCCGACCAGAACCGGGATCGGCATGTCCCGACCGCGTCCCTTGGCGGCGAGCAGGGAGCTGACCGCCGCCGCGTCGAACGCGTCACAGCCGATGCCGTAGAGAGTGTCCGTCGGCAGCACGACCAGTCGGCCCGACCGGGTCGCATTCGTGGCCGCGGCAAGGCCGGCTTCCCGGCTGTCCTGCTGACCGCAGTCATAGACCGTGCTCACCCTCGCATCCTGGCATGCTGGCCCACCGCTAGTTCCGGCGGGCTGTCGCGAACCGGGGTCTGCCGACGAGGTCGAGATGACCGGTGACCTCGCCGAGCACATGGCGGGCCGCGAGCAGCGCGGGAACGGACACACCCTGACTGTCGTCGTGTTCGATCGCCACGAAACCGCCATTGCGCAACAGCCTCGCCGCACAGCCGACAACGTGTCGGATGACGTCGAGCCCGTCGGCGCCGGCGAACACCGCGCGCGCTGGATCATGCTCCGCGACCTCGGGAGGCACCGGTGTGCCGTCGGGCACGTAGGGGGGGTTGCACAACACTAGGTCGACCGCACCGTCCAGCTCGGATAGCAGGTCCGATTCGGTGACATCGCCTGAGTGCAGACGGATCGGAGAGTCACCGACTTTCGTCCTGTTGTCCGCATTGCGACGAGCCCAGGCCAGGGCGGACGGCTCGGACTCCACCGCGTGCACGACGGCGTCAGGACGCGCGGCGGCAAAGGCGAGGGCCAGCGCTCCCGAGCCGGTGCACAGGTCGACGACAACCGGCCGTGCGACATCGCGCAGTTGGGCGATTCCCCACTCCAGCAACAACTCGGTCTCCGGCCGGGGGACGAACACCCCGGGACCGACCTCGAGGACCACCGTGCCCATGGCCGCCCAACCCGTGAGGTGCTGCAGGGGGATCCGTCGGGCGCGTTGCCGCACGAGCCTGCCGACCTCGTCGACAACCTGAGGGTCGACGAGCGGCACCATCGGCAGCTTCATCCGGTCGACGCCCATGACGTGTGCGGCGATCATCTCGGCGTCGACCCTGGCGCTGGGGACGCCCGCCGCCGCGAGGATCCGCGCCGCGTCCATGATCGCCAGACGCAGCGGGAGCCGGTGCCGGGCGTCAGCCATCGCCGGCCGCGGCGAGCCGCTCGTCCCTGTCCGCCGCGGCGAGCGCGTCGAGCAGGGCGTCCAGGTCACCGTCGAGTACCTGGTCGAGGTTGTAGGCCTTGAAGTTGATCCGATGGTCGGAAATGCGGTTCTCCGGGAAGTTGTAGGTCCTGATCCGTTCGGAGCGGTCGACCGTGCGGACCTGGCTCCTGCGATTCGCCGACGCTTCCAGCTCCGCCTTCTCCTCCGCGAGCGCCTGCAGCCGTGCCCGAAGCACGTCCATGGCCCGCGCCTTGTTCTGCAGCTGTGAGCGTTCGTTCTGGCAGGAGACCACGATCCCGGTCGGCAGGTGGGTGATCCGGACCGCCGAGTCGGTGGTGTTGACGCTCTGTCCGCCATGCCCGGAGGAACGGAACACGTCGATGCGCAGGTCCTTGTCCTCGATGTCAATCTGGACGTCTTCCGCCTCGGGGTAGACCAGCACTCCGGCGGCGGAGGTGTGAATGCGGCCCTGGGACTCGGTGACCGGCACCCGTTGGACCCGGTGCACACCGCCTTCGAACTTCAGCCGGGCCCACACGCCGTCGGCCTCGGCGCTGGCTCTCCTCGTCTTGAAGGCGACCGTGGCGTCCTTGTAGCCGCCCAACTCCGATTCGGTGGCCCCGAGGATCTCGGCCTTCCAGCCGTGGCGTTCGGCGTAGCGCAGGTACATCCGCACCAGGTCGCCGGCGAACAGCGCCGACTCCTCGCCACCTTCGCCGGACTTGACCTCCATGAGCACGTCGGAGCCGTCACTGGGATCACGCGGAAGCAGCAGTTCGGTCAGCTTGGCCTCCAGCTGGGGCACCCGGGTGGCCAGCTCGTCGGCCTCGGCGGCGAACGCGGCGTCCTCGACGGCGAGTTCCTCGGCGGCCGCGATGTCCTCCCGCAGGGCGGCGAGTTCGCGGATGGTCCTCGCGACCGGGGTCAGCTCGGCGTAGCGCCGGCCGAGCTTGCGGGCGGTCGTCTGGTCGGCATGCACCGCGGGATCGGCGAGTCGCTTTTCCAGCTCGACATGTTCGGCGAGCAGGGCCTCGAGCGCCGCTGGCACGGGTCTTGTCACGGCACGAGTCTGCCTAACGCCTCGCGGCCGGAGCCGATCGGGCCAGGGCGACGGCCTCCAGCTGGGAGCCGACCTCCAGTTTCGCCAGAATGGACCGGATCTGGCTGCGCACCGTGGCAAGGGACACCACGGACTCCTCGGCGATCCGGGCCGCCCGCCAGCCTTCGGCCAGCCGGTCAAGCACCGCTCGTTCCCTCGCGGTGAGCCGGCTGAGCAAATCGGCTTCAGCCCGGCTCCGGCGGTGCAGTTCAGCCAGCTCGGCCCGTTCGGTCTCGGCGAGAACCGACTGTCCCCGCGCGGCGGAGAGCACGGCCTTGACAAGTTCGGCGAACGGAGCCGCTTTGCTGACCCAGCCGAGTGCGCCGGCGGCGACCGCGTCGGCGATCTTAGTGCGGTCGGTGGTGCCGGTGAGCACCAGCACCTGCCAGCCCTGTGCCCGCAGCGGTCCGACCAGGTCGGCGCCGCGTGCACCGTCGGTCAGCTCGAGATCGACGAGAGCGAGGCCGGCCGGCAGCCGGCCGGCCTCGGCGAGCACACCGTCCAGGGTGTCCACCGGGCACCTGCTGGCCTCCAGGCCTTCCGCCTTGAGGGCGAGCGCCAACGAGATGGCCACGATCGCGTGGTCATCAATGATCAGCACTGGCCCGGTCACACCGGCTCCCCGGCTGGCACCGCCACCTCGGCGACACAGCCCACCTGGCCGGGAAGCAGGTGCAGGGATCCGCCGACCTCGGCGAGCAACCGAGCACTCACGTGTAGGCCGAGCCCGCTTCCCCCGCGGTCGGGATCGTGCACGCCGCGTTCCAGTGCCCTGCCTCTGACGCTGGCCGCGAGGCCGGGACCGTCGTCGCGTACCTCGATGCGCACGATCCGCTGTCGTTCCCTGGCGCTGACCCACACCTTGGCGCCGGGGGCGTGCCGTTCGCAGTTGGCGAGCAGGTTGGTCATGACCTGGGCCAGCACCGTGGCGGGAACGGCCGCGTGCAGGTCGGGCTCGACGTCCAGCCGCACGTCGAGCCCCGCGGACTTGCGCACCGTGACGAGCCGGCTCAGCACCGGTTCCACGGCGCAACTCTCGCCGCTGGATCGCTGTTCCAGCAGATCACGCAACCGAGTGATTTCCTCGCGGAGGGCGTCGGCGAGCACGGCACGCTCGTCGACACCACCGTGGCCGAGCACGTGAGCCATTCCGTCCAGTCCGGACAGCACGTTGTGCATCTCGTGGTCGCGTTCGGCGGTGAGTTCCGCGATGCGCCGCACCTGCGAGGCCGCGGCTCTCATCGCCGTCCGCAACTGGGTGGCCAGTCCCATGACCAGAACCAACGCCCCGACCAGGCGGATGGAGGCGGTCAACACCTGATCGTCGTCGACGAACCGAATCAGCTGGGAGGCGGAGAGCACGAAGATCCCGACTCCGATCCGATAGGTCAACGGTTCGCGCTTGACGATGCCAGCAACGAAGTAGGTGACCGCGAGCGCACACCAGCCGCCGAGCACGAGGACCGAGGCCGTGGTGGACACCGCGAGCGCCTGGTCGAGCACGGGCACCTGGACGATCAGCACCGCAAGGGCGATCGTGACCACGAATCCAATCCCCGCCGCGGGCCAGCCAGCGGTGAAGCCCGGCTGTCGCGGCCACAGGGTGCAGCCCATCACTACGAGGAACACCGCGGCACCGGTGAGCCTGATCACCATCATCACGTGGGTCGCGCCGCCACCGTTGGTGGCCACCACGGTCGCCGGGAGCACGACGAGGCCGTAGATGAACAGTGCCGCGGCCAGCCCGGCGAACTTGCGGCCGCCATCCATTCTCGCGATCAGGTAGGTGACCGCGGTGGCACAGGCGATGACACCCATGGCGACGAGGATGAGCACGGACTCGACCTGCCGTCCCGGCAGCAGAGCGCGGACCGCGGGCGTGTTCAGCACCACCACAGCCAGGGCGACCATGAGAAGCATCGCCCTGAATCCGTACGCACGCCACCAGGACCCACCCGGACCCGACACAGTCGACCCCCTGGTCACAAACCACCGCTGGCCGCGGGAGAACGGCCACTTGATGATGATTCAACTATCTAGGGCTTCGAGGCAACCCTCGGTCATGTTATCCGGTTACCCAATTTTGACGATGCACGGACTGTGTCGGACACGGCACGCTTGGTTTCGGCAAGCCCTACCGGGATCGGGAGAGCCCGTTAGGTGAGCCACCGTGCCGGCGCCGGTAGCCCCCAGTCGGCGCCGACACGGTGAGCCATACACGCGAAGGCACCCCCACCGGTGGCGGCCGGTGGGGGTGCCTTCGAGGCTGTGCCGTTGGCTGCTTGTGCGCCGTTGGCTTCTCGTGCGACCTGTCA
>JAFAZC010000073.1 GCA_019239965.1 Kutzneria sp.
CCCACATAGCGATACAACGCTAGTCCATGCGTGGGAGTTCGCCTCGCGTACGCAATGTCTGATTTGTCGCAAACACGTCGACCTCGACGCCGCGAATCCCGAAATCGTGATCTCGGCACGTGGTCGACATCTGCCCCAACCAGCACTGGCCGACCTGTTCGGATCAGCCGTCCTGTTGACAAGAACGAGTACACACTCACGGAGCCGTGAACACCACCGGCATCGAGGCCACACGCCTGCCAGCACCGGCTGCCACGTGCATCGACCGCCACCGAACGTCAAAGTGTGAATCTCTACATGTGGGCGTGCCAAAGTGTGAATCTTTGATACGGATACTCTGCCCAAAACTGTATACTGACCGATTACTCAGAGGGTACTGTGACGCCTCCACCATCGATACTGGGGAGGTGACAATGGCGACTGACCACTACCCGGCCGACAACACCGAGGCCGCCGCGAACGTCTTCGCCGGAGAACTCAAAAGGTGGCGGACACTGCGCGGCTTGTCGAGAACCACGCTGGCGCGACGGATGGGCTACGACCGCTCCTATGTGTCCAAAGTGGAGAGTGGAGCAAAGCCACCATCAAGAGATTTCGCTTTCCATGCGGAGAAGGCATTACACTCCGGCGGCGCGCTGTACAACGCGTATCGAGAGCACACCGCGACCGCCGACCGCTCGAGGCACGTCGACGAACAGTTCGCCCGGGTGGCACCGCAGCCGCCGCACTACGCGAACGCGATGATCGGTGGCGCACCTCAAGCCGGGTGATGAGAAAACCCATATCTGATGCGTTGCTTCGGACGTTCCCGCGTACGCCCGGCATGGCCGCATCAACTGGTGACAGGCAGATCTGACACAGCGGGCCACATGAGGGGCCCGCTGTGTCAGATCTGTCCTAGACGCCGACGTACTGGCGGAGCCAGCCACGCGTGACATCTCGGTAGTCCGGCGCGTTCTCGGCCAACGCGACGGCATGTCCCGCGCCGGGCAGGACGTAGACAGACAGTTTGGCCGCGGGACCGAAGTACATCGACTCGGCGGCCCGCAGTGACTCCGCCGTGGAACAGTCTCGGACGAGCCCGCAAAATCCGGTGTCCTTGGTGCCATTGACGAGCAGCACGGGGGCTGAGATACCGCGTGATATCGGGCTGGCCAGTCCGAGGCCAATGATCTCCGGGAGACTGGAGAGGGATACCTGGTCCTTGGCAACCATCTCGTCGGCTTGGACGACACCGGGCTCGACATCAGTCGAGGAGAAGTACATCTCATCGCGATCGCCGGGCCTGCTTGTCAGGTATCCCGGGTCGCCACCCCGCTTGGCCAGCTGTGGGTCGAGCGTCACCGGCTGCAGACCGAGAGCCATGTCCTTGATGACAACCGGCGCGTTCGGGACATGTGTCATACCGGTGAGCACCACGCCGTCCACGTCATGGTAGGCGCTGGCCTCCAGCACCGCGATCGCCGATCCGGCTGAGTGGCCGACCAGGACGACCTTCTCGAATCTCGTCCCGCCTAGCTTGCCGACACGCAGGGCCTGGACCACCTGATGCACCGCGGAGGACTGGCCCGCGCCAGTGACCAGCACGCTCAACGGGCGAGAACTCTGACCGACCCCGAGTTCGTCGACCGCGAAGGTGGCCAGTCCGTTCCTGGCCATGTCCCGCTGGTACGAATAGCGGTCCGGCTCGTACGGCAGGTCCCAGTACTTCCGGTTGAACGTCGCACCGGGCAGGAGAACCTGCACCATCTTGGACCCGCCACTGGCGGGGGAACACAGCTGTCCGTGCATGATCTGGCCGAGCAGCACAGCCGACACTGGCACGTCGGCCTCGGTGCATGTCACTTGCGCGGCGGCGGACGCCGATCCTGGCACGCCGACCATCCCGACCAGCACCGCACACCCGGTGAGGATGGCGGCGATCGGGGCTCGTAGGGGTCTCACTGAACAATCCTTTCTCGTTCGGGAAGGGAGAGCGCGGAGTGCAGGCTATAGCCGTTGGCGGCGTGTCGAACAACAGCAACGCTTTCGGATGAATCTTGGCTGGCGCGCTCTGCCGATTGGGGCATGACCACGCCGACGACGGCGACGGCGTGGGTAGGCTGACCCGGACATCATGCGAAGAGGGTGGGATGTCCGCCGTGGCGGCTGACTGGATACCGGACGACGTAGACCGACTCAAGGCGAGTCCATCGCGAGTGTACGACTATCTTCTCGGCGGCGGCTGCAACTTCTCGGTGGATCGTGAATGGGCAGAACAGGCCATCAGGCGGATGCCGTGGATTCGCGCGGCGGCCCGTTCCAATCGCACGTTCCTGCGCCGTGCGGTTGCCTTCTGCGCCGGGGCCGGGGTACGGCAGTTCCTTGATCTCGGCTCGGGTATTCCGACGGCGCAGAGTGTCCACGAGATCGCGAGAAGGATCGATCCGGAATCTCGGGTCGTCTACGTCGACAATGAGCGGGTCGCGGTATCCCACAGCGAACTGCTGTTGGCTGACATCAAGGGCACCGGCATCATCGAGGCCGACCTGTGCGACGTCGACTACGTCCTCGAGCACGACACAACCAGGAGCCTGCTTGACTTCGACCAGCCGGTCGCACTGATCATCACCGCCGCGCTGTACTACGTCGCCGACCCTGATCTCGCGGTGAACACGGTCAAACGGTACCTGGCGGCATTGGCACCAGGAAGCTATCTCGTGCTGTCACACGCCACACTCGGCCGGCATGAGCAGGACGCGATGAAACTCAGCCATGTGTTGGAGATGACCAAGTCGCTCACCACGTCGGCGACCGCGCGTTCTCCTGAATGGATCCTCGGCCTGTTCGACGGTCTGGACATCGTCGAGCCGGGTCTGGTCTACACATCGAACTGGCGGCCGGAGGGGCCGCAGTCCGTCGACGAGTCTCCCTGGCAGGCGGCGGTGTTGGCCGCCGTCGGCCGCAAGACACCATAGGAACCAAGAAGGTGATGGGGATGCCAGCAGCATCGTCGACGGGCGATCCCACCCAGGTACCGGCACCACTCACGGCGAAGGACATCACCGTTGGCGGTATCGGGCCGGTATGCCGAGGACGACTGACCACTGGCATCGACGCGTGGCTCGTCACTCGGTACGACGAGGTCGCGGCCGCACTCACCGACCACCGGCTCGTCATGTCCGCTCCGGAGATTCAGGCGGACCTGGTGGCACGTGGTGAGCTTCCAGAACGCTTCGGGAGCTTGTTCCAGCGGCGGACCAAGACCTTGCTGAGCACCGATCCTCCCGAGCACACCCGGCTACGCAGGCTGGTGAACCCCAGTTTCGTCGGGCGTCGGATCGAGGCGCTGCGCCCGCGGGCACAGGAGATCTGCGACGGGCTGGCCGCAGCCATGGCCGTGTCGGCTGACAGCGGCCAGGCCGTCGACGTGATCAGTTCCTTCGCGTTCCCACTGTCGGTCATGATGATCTGCGAACTGCTTGGCGTTCCCGCCAAGGACCGCGAGAAGTTTCGGGAGTGGTCTCAGGCAATCGTTTTCGACCACGGAGACCGGGAATCCGTCGCGGCATATGCTCAAGGCGCGGCAAGCCTTGACGAGTACTTCGGCACACTCGTCGAATGTAAGCGCACACAGCCTGCCGAGGACTTGGTCAGCCAGCTTGTCGCCAGTTATGAGCTCGAGCCGGTCACAGACGACGCCGAACTGCGAGCAATGCTGTCCCTGCTGCTGATCGCCGGATACGAGACCACGGCCAACCTGATTGGCAACAGTGTGCTCCTGCTCAGCCGCCACCCCGACCAGCTGGCCGTTCTTCGCCACGACCCCACCCTGCTCCCCGCCGCGGTCGAGGAATGCTTGCGGCACGTCGGTCCGGTCGCCTTCAGCTCAATGCGGTTCACCACAGACGACATCCAGTTCGGCGAGGTCACCGTGCCGAGAGGGCAGGTGGTCGCGTTGGGATTGTGGGCAGCCGATCACGATCCCGAGCGGTTCACCGATCCCAACACCTTCGACGTCAGCCGAAAGGACAACACGCATCTGGCCTTTGGGCGGGGCGCCCACTTCTGCGTCGGCGCAGCTCTCGCGCGGATGGAGGCGCAGGTCGGCCTCGGCACGCTGGTGCGGTTGTTCGACCGATTCACACTCGGGGTGACTGAAGACGAACTGCGGTGGCGGCCGGCCAACACCCGAGGTCCACGGCAGCTGCCGATCGTGCTCACCAGACGCCCGGTCGAGTAGACCGCGGTCCTTCTCAGCGTTTGTATCCTCCTGT
Source organism: Kutzneria sp. (assembly GCA_019239965.1). Classification (GTDB taxonomy): domain Bacteria; phylum Actinomycetota; class Actinomycetes; order Mycobacteriales; family Pseudonocardiaceae; genus Kutzneria. The sequence goes on from JAFAZC010000073.1 coordinate 4,257, forward strand.
CGTGCCCTCAGCTCAACGGCTCGTGCCCGCCAGATCGCGGCTTTTCGCCGTGACAGTCGCGGTGCTGTGCGCCGCGTGCGTCGCGGTGCTCGGGGTGGCACTGCACGACCAGCGACACGGGAACGAACTCGATGACGCCGTGACCAGTTGGGGCGACCGCGAGTTCGGACACGACAGTCCTTTCCTGCGCGACGCACTCCACCTGGCGGATCCACCCGTTGTGCTCGGCGCCCTGATCGCGGTTCTGATCATCGGGCTGCGGCGTGGTCGCCGGGACGTCGCCGTACTCGCGGTGCTGGGACCGGGCAGCGCGGTGTCGTTCACCGAACTGGTGGCGAAACCGCTGGTACATCGCACGTATGGCACCACGCTGGCATTCCCGAGCGGCCACACCGCCGCGATCACCTCGATCTCCCTCGTGCTGTATGTCGCCCTGTTCAGCGGACGGGCCGCCGTCACCGCGCGGCTCATGGCAGCGTTGTCTCTAGCCGCGATCGTTGCCCTTGTGGCGTTCGCGTTGATCGATTGCGGCTATCACTACGCGTCGGACACGATCGGCGGCTTCAGTGTGGCGATAGGTATGGTGACCGGTATCGCCCTGGTGGTCGACAGTGCGGCCATCCAGCGGGCCCGGCGGAGAGCCGCGAACCACCGAACGGCCGATTCCGGTGTCGTGCCGGACGCAACTCTGGGGTGCCCTGTTTACACAGCCCACGCGCCTGGCGAAAATCGCTGACCATGAGGGGTCACGACGGATCGGGTCGGGGGCCAGCCGCGCGCGGACTCGTGGCGATCGCCGCGTTGGTGGCCAGTGTCCTGGTGCTCTCCGCCACCGACTCCACCGCGCTGCCGGGCTCGGCCCGTCACGAGTTGCGCGGAATGTGGATCGCCAGTGTCGCCAACATCGACTGGCCCTCGCGCCAGGGGCTCCCGGCCGCACAGCAGCGTCAGGAGTACGTAAGCCTGCTCGACAGGGCAAAACTGCTCAACATCAACGCCGTGTTCGTCCAGATCAGGCCCACCGCCGACGCCTTCTACCCATCCAAACTCGAGCCCTGGTCGCGGTATCTGACCGGCCGACAGGGTGGAGATCCAGGTTACGATCCGCTGGCCTTTCTCGTTTCCGAAGCGCACAAACGGGATCTGGAGTTCCACGCCTGGTTCAACCCGTACCGGGTCAGCCTGCACGACGATCCCTCTGAACTCGTGCCGACCCATCCGGCCAGACTGCACCCGGACTGGCTGATCAGCTACGGAGGCCAGCTCTACTACGATCCCGGTGTTCCCGCCGCACGAGTGTTCGTCGAGCGGGTCATCCTGGACACCACCCGGCGCTACGACATCGACGGCGTGCACTTCGACGACTACTTCTACCCCTATCCGGTCGCCGGCGAGCAGTTCCCCGACGAGCGGACCTACCAGACCTACGGCGCGAGCAGGTTCCCCGACAAGGGCGACTGGCGGCGCGACAACGTCAACCAGCTGATCAGCGACCTGTCCCAACGGATCCACCAGGTCAAACCGTGGGTCGCGTTCGGGGTGAGTCCGTTCGGGGTGTGGCGGGACAGGCGAACCGATCCGACCGGTTCCGACACGACGGCCGGTGTTCACGACTACGACGACCTGTACGCCGACACGAGAACGTGGATTCGTCACCGCTGGGTCGACTACATCGCGCCGCAACTGTACTGGCCCATCGGATTCACGGTCGCCGACTACGCGAAGCTGTTGCCATGGTGGGTCAATGAGGTTGCTGGCAGCGGCGTCGCGCTCTACATCGGGCAGGCCGCCTCACGAATCGGGTCGAGCAGCCCGGCCGGATGGGACAACCCTCGGGAAATGCCCAACCACATAGCGCTGGACCGCAGCACGCCAGGAATCGGCGGAGACATCTTCTTCAACGCCACCGCCCTGCTCGACAACCGACTGGGATTCGCCGACCGGCTCCGCACGGACCTGTACCAGTGGCCCGCACTCGTGCCGGCCAGGGCCACACTGCCCGGCCATCCGCCGCCTCGGCCAGCGCCGATCGGCGCCCAAGAGCCGACCGCTCAGGGGCCGACGCTGAGGTGGATTGGATTTCCCACGACGGCGTCTTACGGCGTGTACCGCGACGACCGGCTCATCGCCACGATACGGGCAGACGGGCCGCTGGCCAGCTTCACTGACCGTGCCGCCGATCAAGGACGACACACATACGCGGTCACCGCATCCGACCGCGAACACCACGAGAGCCCACCGAGCGGAATCGAGGGCAGTCGATGAGCGTGCGAACGGCAAGACTGATCGGCGTCCTGTGCACTGCCACCGCCGCGCTGGTGGCACAGCTGGCCATGGCGCCGGCCCAAGCGGCCGCAGCGGCCGGCCGGCACCACGACGACACATCGATCGACTTCCGGCAATGGCGAACTGGTGCCGACTTCGCCGCGGGCCAGGCCGAGGGAGTGCGCGACGACGGCACCGGACTGGTGATCGCCAATCCAGTCGGCACGATCACCCGAACCGAGCCGAACCTGGGCACCACGGAGACCTACCAGTACGCCCGCTGGACCTCTCCCGGCTATTCGCCGGGATTCGGTGCCACCGAGCTGATCGCCTCATGGAACGCGACGACGCCGCCGGGCACGTGGCTCCAGGCGGAGATGCGGGGCCAGTCCTCGAGTGGGGCGCGCACCGGCTGGTACGTCATGGGGCAATGGGCCTCCGGCGACAACGACATCCAGCGCCGCAGCGTATCCGGCCAGTCCGACGCCACCGGAACCGTCGACGTCGACACCTTCAAGACCTCAGGCACCGCCACCCTCAACTCCTACCAGCTCAGGGTGAGCCTGTACCGTTTGCAGGGCAGCACGAACACACCGGTCGTCACGATGGTCGGCGCGATGACATCGGCGGTCCCGGATCGGTTCACCGTGCCCACCAGCCCGGCCGGTGGCGCGTGGGGCACGGAGCTGCCCGTTCCGAGCTATTCACAGAACATCCACGTCGGCCAGTATCCGCAGTACGACGGGGGTGGTGAGGCGTGGTGCAGTCCGACCTCGACAGCGATGGTCATCAGCTACTGGGGCAAGCAGCCAACACCCGACCAGCTTTCCTGGGTGGACCCGAGCTACCAGGACCCGGTCGTGGACGTCGCCGCCCGCGGGACCTACGACTATGACTACTCAGGCGCTGGAAACTGGCCATTCAACACCGCCTACGCCGCGAGCTATGGGCTGGATGCCCATGTCACCAGGCTGCACTCGCTGACCGAGCTGGAGCGGTACATCAGCAAGGGCATCCCGGTGATCACGTCGCAGTCGTTCTTGTCCAGTGAGCTGGACGGTGCGGGCTACAGCACCTCCGGCCACATCATGGTCGTGGTCGGGTTCACCAGGACAGGTGACGTGATCACGCACGACCCCGCGTCGAGTGACGACGCCGCGGTGCGCAACGTCTACAAGCGCGGCCAGTTCGAAAACGTGTGGCTGCGGACCAAGCGCCACCTCGAAGACGGGTCGGTCAGCGACGGTCCTGGTGGGGTGGTCTACGTGATCACCCCGCACGGCATGCCGCTTCCCTAGACCGGCTGCCCGCGTCGGTGGACACGGCACGGATCCCGTGGCCCGCGCCGACGCCAATATGACCACGTCAAGATAACGATGTGATCGTGACTCTTGCTAACCCCGGATCGCCTCTGTTGGAGGGGGACCGATCCCGCTATGATCTCTGGACTAGGGCCGGTCAGGACCGTGCCGACGCGCAACGCGCGCGGCTCTGGCCGGCTTTCCCATTCCCCGGATCGCCTCTGTCGCCGCCATACCGCCGACGGGGTGTCCCGTCGCCGAGCAGGTCGCCATACTCACTCGATCGTGGCACGCTGGCACGACGTTCGCAGGCGAGGTCGAGAAGGTGGTGGGCGGATGCCTCAGCAGGTTCGCGGAATCGTGGCGATGGGGAAAGGGGAACCGGTCGGCGTGCGATCGGTGACCGTGCCCGATCCCGGTCCCGGCGAAGCGGTCGTCGCGGTGCGAGCGTGCGGGGTGTGCCACACCGATCTGCACTACCGCGAGGGCGGCATCACCGACGACTTCCCGTTCCTGCTGGGACATGAGGCAGCCGGTGTGGTCGAGGAGGTCGGCGAGGGTGTCTCCACCATCGCCCCGGGAGACTTCGTCATCCTGAACTGGCGGGCGGTCTGCGGGCAGTGTCGGGCCTGTCGCCGTGGACGCCCCTGGTACTGCTTTGACACCTTCAACGCGGCGCAACCGATGACCCTGTCGGACGGACAACCGCTGAGCCCGGCGCTGGGCATCGGCGCCTTCGCCGAGAAGACGCTGGTGCACAGCGGCCAGTGCACGCTGGTGGATTCCAGGATCCGTCCCGAGGTGGCCGGGTTGCTCGGGTGCGGGATCATGGCGGGACTCGGCGCAGCGATCAACACCGGCGGGGTGACCAGAGGGGACACCGTCGCCGTGATCGGCTGCGGCGGGGTGGGCAGCGCCGCGATAGCCGGGGCCGTGCTCGCCGGGGCCTCGAAGATCATCGCCGTCGACATCGACCAGCACAAGCTGACCTGGGCCGAGGAGTTCGGCGCGACCGACCACGTCAACGCCTCCGACGGTGACGTGGTCGAACGGATCCGCGACCTCACCGGTGGAGTCGGCGCCGACGTCGTGATCGACGCCGTCGGGCATCCGGACACGTGGAAACAGGCGTTCTACGCCCGCGACCTCGCTGGCACCGCTGTACTGGTCGGCGTGCCGACTCCGGACATGCGTCTGGACATGCCCCTGCAGGACTTCTTCTCGCGTGGCGGTTCGGTCAAGTCCTCCTGGTACGGCGACTGTCTGCCGAGTCGCGACTTTCCCATGCTCGTCGATCTGCACCTGCGGGGTCGGTTGCCGTTGGACAAGTTCGTCACCGAGTGCATCGCGCTGGAGCAGGTCGAGGAGTCCTTCGAGCGCATGCGGCGCGGCGACGTACTGCGCAGCGTCGTGCTGTTCGGCTAGCGCGGCGGAGACCGCCGGCCGGCCCGCGACCAGCGCAGGCCGGCATCACCGTGCCCCTTGTCCGCGGCCGGACCGCCTTGGGCGACAATCATTTCACAATGGCGACGCAAGATTTCAAGCTGCTGGTGTCCGTGGTGGTCAGCGCCGAGGACGAGCGGCAGGCACACGATGCCTGCCGTGACCTCGTCGACCGGACCGCCGGCAGCATCATGACGTCCGGTGATTGCTCCGACGAGGAACCCGGTTGCTGGTCGGTCACCATCGGCAAGGACCTGCCTGACGTGATGGTGCACAACGACGCCGCGACGCTGGCGAGAACCGTCCGCACGTTCATCCGGGAACTCGCGCCGGGCACGCCACTACCCACGGTGTGCTGCGAGCCGCCGACCGCGTGGACCGTCCTCGACGATCCAGACCTGGTCGGTCAGCTGGTGCCCGGCGCGGAGCGCCTACTGGTCGAGGCCTGGTCCGAGCGCGTTCCGCCGCTCGCCCCCGTGGCGCAGCCGCAGGCGGAGAACAGTGCCGCCGCCACGGCAGTCGAGCAGGCAACGCGACTGCGACTGCGAGTGGACGTCGCCACTGGACATCCGGCTGGGGCACAGTGGCAGGCGCGGGCCCTGACCAGCAGGGTCGTCGACACCGCCGTCATCACCCAGGTAGTGGAACGCCCCGACGAGGTGAGTGTGTACCTGGAGCTGGGGCGGCATGGCGAAACCCCGGACCGGGCTGTGCTCGCGGCCGCGGAGGCGCTCGGCCGATCGAATTGGGCTCCGCTGAGTTGGGACGGCCGCACCGCCGTCCTGACGTGGACCGATCCGTTTCGTGCGGGGCCAGGCATCATCGGGTTGGAGCTGACGGCCAACCAGATGCTCGACGCTCTCGGGGTGGCATGGCCGGCCGAGGACGAACCGTAGCGAGCGAACCCGAAAGTCGATCAGTTGTCACGCAGTGTTGCCATGCACTCTTATGCACAGAAATAACGCCCGATCAGCCGATGCTCCTTGCCGGACAGGAATGCGAACGTACTAAGTTCGACGTTGAACGACTGGACGGTCGGGACTCGTATTGTCGAGAGGGACCAGGGGCAGATGGCAAGCGTCGAGCAGGTCAGGGGCCAAATCAGCATGGCGAAGGAGCAGGCCGAACGGGGCGCGCGCGCACTCGCGGATGCGGAAACCGAGATCGGGCATGCTCAGCAAGCCTTCCAGGAGGCCGCCCAGGGCAGCAGCCAGTCCGAAGCGGGCGAGGTCAACACCATGTTCACCGCGGCGCTGCAAAAGGTCGGCGAGGCCAAGGACGCCGTACTTGCCGCGATGAGCAACGCCGAGTCGTACGCGGGCCGGCTGTAGCCGGATGGCGTCGGTCGAGCAGGTCCACACTGCGCTCAACCAGGTACAGGATCATCTGCGCACGGCTTACCAGCAAGTGAGCCACGCCCAGCAGCGGCTCAACGAGGCTGTAGCGATCTTGACGGCCGCCAGCCGGCTGCATCCGAGGTCGCTCGTGCCGCCGGAGCTGTCGCGGGCATGTGAGCACATTGGCGAGCAGCTCTCGCTGATCACGAGCGGGATGGAGGCGGTTGAACGATTCGCTGGCCGGTTGTGAGCGGCGCAATGACTGTGTCGACAGGTACCACTTCGACCGGGCGTGAGCAGCTTCCCTCGATCAGCAGCGGCTTGATCCCTTACCGTCGGTCTTCTTGGTAAGATGATCAATGCGTCCGGCAGTGGATCCGTGAGGTGGGCGTTGAACAAGCGAACCGACCGCCGGCAGCGAATCTCTGAGGCGTTCGACGTGTTTCGGCGGACGGTAGCCGCCGCGCTCGGTGCCGCGGCACGAGCACATCACGAGGCGCGGGTGCTGCACGCACGGGACCTCTTCGAGATTGTGCTTCGTGAGGACGGCATCGACAAGGCGCTTGCCGATCCGCGCTACGCCCGGGTACTGCGCAACCCAACGTTCACCGATGTGGTGGACAGAGCCATCGAGGATCGTGAACGGGTCTTCGCGAAGTGGACAGCGGAGGGCCCAAGGCGCCTGACCGAACTCGTCACCGCCGCCGCCCCGGGCGCCGCGTCCGAGCCATACGCGAACTGGCTGGGCGAGGTGGGCACCGTCGGGAGCGGCGGGCCGGTCCCCGAGCTGTGGCGGATCGGCACTGCGGTCGCCACCAGCGCTCCGCTTCCGCAGGAGTTTCCTGTGGCCGTACCACTGTTGGACCGTTCGCATCTGGCCATCGGTTCGACACCGGCCAGTCGCGCGGTGGCCGAGAGCCTCGTCGAGGCACTGGTGCTGCGCGTGCTGAGCTATTTCCAGCCCGGGCTTGTGCACGTGCACGTCTGGGACGTCAGCCAGTTGACCGGTTCGCTGCCCGGCCTCTACCCCCTCACCCGGGCGGGGCTGCTCACCGTGCACGACCCCGCCCGCCCGGTCGAGCTGCTCGACCAACTCACCGAGCACATCCGCAAGGTGCACACCAGTGTCCTGTCCAGCGGGCACATGTCGTTGCGGTCCCAAGTCGGTGAGGCAGGTGAGCGCACCGAGCCCTGGCGCATCGCGGTGTTCTTCGGCAACGGCACCACACTGCCGGACGACGAACTGCACAAATTGCAGCGAGTCGCCCGCAACGGCCTGGCCTGCGGCGTCCAGTTGATCATGGTGGACTGCCCCATCTCGGTGAATAGCCCGGTGGAGACCGTTCTGCTGAATGACGACCTGGCCGGCACCACCACGATGTCCGGCCGGAAGGCCAGGTTCCACGTCGACCCCGCGCTGCCACGGGAACTGGTGCCGAGGGCAAGCGCGATGATCGCGGACGCCCTCGAGGAACGCAGGAGCAGAGCCTGCGTCTTCGACGAGTTGCTTCCCGAGCGGCTGTGGTCGAGCACGTCATCCACTGGCGTGCAGACACCGGTCGGCCACCGGGACGGTGTTCCTGTCGTGGTCAGCATCGGCGACACCTCGCCGCACGTGTTGATCGGCGGCCCGAGTGGGTCGGGCAAGACGAACTTCCTCTACGCCATGCTCGGCGGGCTCGCGGCACGGTATTCACCCGACGAGCTCGAGTTGTACCTGCTCGACTTCAAGGAAGGCGTGTCGTTCGCCCAGTTCGCGCCGGGCCGCAAGGACCCGACGTGGCTGCCCAATGCTCGGCTAGTCGGCGTGAACGTCAATCAGGACAGGGAGTTCGGCGTTGCCCTGCTGCGCTTTCTCGCCGAACAGATGCGACGCAGGGCGGACGCGGCCAAACGACACGAGGTCACCAAACTGGAGGAGCTGCGCGCCGACGATCCGCAGGGGCGCTGGCCACGCATCGTGGCTGTGATCGACGAGTTCCAGTATCTGTTCGCCGACAAAGACGCGGTCACGCGGGAAGCGGTGTCCCTGCTCGAGGACCTTGCCCGTCGGGGTCGCTCGCAGGGTATTCACCTCGTACTGTCCAGTCAGGATGTGTCCAGCATCGAGGCGTTCTGGGGCAAGCCCGCGATTTTCGAGCAGTTCACTGTCCGGGTAGCACTGCCAAAGGCACGCAGGGTACTTGTTGACGGCAACACCGAAGCGATCGAACTACCCCGGTGGCACGCGGTGATCAACCACGAATCCGGTGTGAGTCAGGGCAACGAGGTCGCGCGCATCCCGGACGCCACCGCCCGCGGCACGATGGACCGCTTGCAGGCCAGTCTCTTCCAGCTGCGGCCTCCCGGCCTCGCGCAACCACGCCTGTTCGACGGAAGCCGGATTCCGGTACTCGAGGAACTGCCCGGCTTCCATGCGCTCGGGCCGGCCGGAGGCAGAGCACCGACCGTGCTGCTCGGCAAGGTGATCGATGTCGAGGACCATGCGGCAAGGGTCTCTCTGGCCAGGGCTCCAGGCCGCAACCTGGCGGTCTTCGGTTCGGCGCATGAGGAGAGCACCAGCGTGTTGCGGGCCGCCGCGTTGTCACTGGCCCGACAGCATCTGCCGGGTGAGGCGGTGTTCACCGTCGCGCCGCTGATCGACGACGCAAGGCCTTTCGCCGACGACGTGACACGCGCGCTCACCGCGGTCGGCCACGAAGTGGCCGTCGTCGATCTCGACGGAATTCGGGAGCACCTGTCGGGGATCGCCGCGGAGCTGACCGCGCGACTCACCGCGACGGTGACGGAGCCGCCAAAACCGCACTACCTGCTCGTCTACGCGATGGATGCGGCCAATGCTCTGCTCGAAGCGAAGGACCGCGCGACCTCATTGTCTGGTGTGGACAGTCTGCGTCAAGTCATCAAACACGGACCGGAGAACCGAACTCATCTGATTGGTTGGTGGCGCAGTGCACAGCGACTCAAGAGCGTGCTGATGATGGGCGCCTCTGCCGACGATATCGGCTCCTGGGTGGCTTTCGACGTCCAGGGACAGGATCTGACGGGTTTCGCGTCCGGCCAACTGATCACCTGGTCGCCGCGGCCGAGACGTGGACTGTTCTTCGACCGCTTCGAACACTCCAGGCCTGAGGTTGTGATCCCTTTCGACGCCACGGAGCGAACCGGTGAATGAACCGATCAGCGCCACCGAGCGCTACAAGGAAATCGCGGGCTGGGTTGACGAGGCCGTGGAGAGGATGCGGGAGCAGGACAACGAGAAAGTCGCCGAGTTGACCGAGCGGCTGACCGCCGCACAACGCCTTGTCGACGAGGCGGCGGCCCGCGAGCGGGCGACAAAGGCAGGCGTGCGGACCCACTGGGAAGCGGTCGTCAAGGAGCTCTACCACGAGCGGTGGCTCATGATGACCCCGCTGCCACGGGCCGACCTGTCCGCGTCACACCAGAAACTGAACCACTATGACGCCGAGGTGGGGCGGACCTACGACGACCTGACCGACGCGCTGCGCAAGAAGTCGATCATCACTCGGCGTTGACAACGGTGTCAACGAGGTGTGCGGAGGCGCCGCGGTCATCGACGCCCCCGCACACACCCGGCTTCCCGGCGGGAGCCAACGCACCCCCTCGTGAGCGCGGCTCCTCCTGACCTTGGGCAGGGTCCGAGGTCATTATCTCCGGCAATCCCCCAGCACCTCACTCAACCAATGGTTGAGCTCCGCTTTGTTAGTCTAAGCTCCGTACCACCAATGTTGTCAACCGACAGTTGAGGTGTGGAATGTCCGACGGCGACGGACGTTCGCTGCTCGCGGGTCGTCTGAACCGCTTGTTCGACGACATCCGTCCGGAGGGGCGCAACGGTCGACGGTGGACCAACGACGAGGTGGCCGTGGCTCTCAAGAGGTCCGAGCCAACCATGCGGGTCAGCGGCGCCTACCTTTCGGCACTGCGGACCGGGGCGAAGCGTCGACCCTCGACCGAGATCCTGATCGCGCTCGCTCGATTCTTCGGCGTGCCGCTGGACTACTTTGTCGATGACGATGCCGCCGCGCGGACCGAGGCCGAACTGGAGTTGGCCAAGGTGGCCGGGAATCTGGGCGTACGCCGGCTGGCGTTGCGCGCGTTGGAGCTGTCTCCCGAGGCACTCGCCACGGTGACCGAGATCATCGACCAGGTCATCGCGCTTGACGACAAGCTTTCAGAACCGTCCATCGCGATGCCGAAGTGATCGTGACGACATGACGGGCACAGATGTCGAGACCTCGACGGCATGGGCATGAAACGGCTGCGCCGGCAGTGCGCCAAGGTGATCGACACGGTCGAGATCCCCGATCCGTTCGATGTCCGCGAGCTGTCTTCCCGTATCGGGCAACGGAGAGGACGACCGATCCACCTGATCCCGTACCGCATGCCGGCCGGCGGTCCGTGCGGACTGTGGGTGTCGACGGACAACGCCGACTACATCGTCTACGAGGAACACACCAGTACTCTGCACCGTGAGCACATCATCCTGCACGAACTCGGCCATCTGCTGTGCGACCATCAGATGACGCCAGCGCATGACGGCGAGCCAGCCGGACCGGTGTTCCCCTCGCTGGATCCGCGCACCGTGGAACGGGTACTCCAGCGTACGCACTACACCGCGGTCGAGGAACAGCAGGCGGAGCTGATCGCCTCGCTGATCCTGGAACGGGTCAGCCGGTGGGCTCCCAGCCGGTACCCACCCAGCAACGCTCGGGAGATCTCGGCCCGTGACGCCGACACCATCGACCGAATCCGCCGTTCACTCGGCGACCAGGGATGATCACGATTCTCTACCCGACGTGCGCGGCGGTCAGCTGGTCGGCCGCGCTCTACAAGATTCGGGCGTTACGGGGCCGGCCTCGCGACCACGCCGGTTGCGCGCTTGCCACGAGCCTGGTCGCCCTTGGCCTGATATTCATGGTCGCGACACCAGTAGTGTGGGGCGCGATCGACAGGTTCACCGGAATCGTGAATCTGTCGACTCTGCTCTCACAGGGCTGCGTGGTCGTTTTCGGCGCCTGTGAACAGGTACTGCTGCTGCTGTGGCTCTGGCCACCGGATCGCGCCTGGCGCAAGGCCCGGACTCGGCTGCTGGTCGCCGGCGCCGCACTGGTGACGATCACTGTGCTGTTCGCCGCGTCGGCGACCACCGACGAGCAGACAAGCGACTTCGTTGTCAACCATGCCGGCGAGCCGTACTACGCCTGCTACCTGGCAGTCTTCGTCACCGCGTTCGCGGTCAGCCAGGTCGAGGTGGTCAGGCTGTGCCGGCGTTACCGGAAGGCCGTCGCCTCGCCCTGGTTGCGACGAGGCCTGTCGTTGGCGGGTACTGGTGCCGCACTCGGCCTGGTGTACTGCGCCGCACGATACGCCGACGTCGTCCTCGTCCGGTTCGGGCTGGACGCCGCCAGCTGGGAGGTGCTCGCCAGACTCGGAGCCGGTGTCGGGGCAATCCTCAACACGATCGGCTGGACCATTCCGAGTTGGGGACCGGCGCTCGGCTGGGTTGGCCGCTGGCGGCACTATCGCCGACTGTATCCACTCTGGGCGGCACTGTACCGGGTCACTCCTGCCATCGTCCTCGATCCCGACAGCGACCGGCGCGGGCTTCGCGACATCCGTTTTCGCCTCTACCGCAGGACCATCGAGATACGCGATGGGCAGCTGGCACTCCGCCCGTACCTGGATCCCGATGTCGCAAGGCTCGCGACCAGGCACGCCACCGCCGCCGGCCTGGACGGCGACCGGCTGCGCGCGACCGTGCAGGCGACCCAGCTGGCGGTGGCCTTGCGCGCCAAAGAGGCAGGTCGGTCACCGGCCCAGGCCGCGGACCCGGTCGACCACCGCGGTACCGATCTGGCCGAGGAGATCGATTGGCTGGTCATGGTCAGCATGGCGTTCACCAGTTCGCCCGTGGTCACAACCGTTCTGGACGAGGTCCCATGATCAAGTTCGATACCGAGTTCATCAGTGATCCTTTCGCCGTCTACGACCGGTTACGCGAGACGGCTCCGGTGCACCAGGTGGCTCTGCCCGACGGCAGCACGGCATGGCTGGTGACCAGGTACGCCGACGTACGGGCCGCGCTCGGGGATCCGCGGCTCTCCCTGAGCAAGACGGCCTCGAAAGGCACCGGCTACAAGGGTTTCGCACTGCCCCCCGCGTTGGACGCCAACCTGTTGAACCTCGACGCCCCAGACCACACCAGGCTGCGCCGGCTGGTGGCCACCGCGTTCACGCCGGGGCGGATCGTCTCGCTGCGCGGCACGGTACAGGCCGAAACCGACCGGTTGATCGACGTGTTCGAACCGGCCGGCAGGGCGGACCTGATCTCGGTGTTCGCGGCCCCGCTGCCCCTGAGGGTGATCGGCGACCTGCTCGGGGTCGCGGTCGCCGATCGGGCGAGGTTCCAGGGCTGGACCAATGACCTGCTCGCGCCGGCACAGCCGTCCGATGCCCGCAACGCCATCGCGGGCATCACCGGATTCATCGTCTCGCTGATCGCGGCCAAGCGCGCGGCGCCGGCCGACGACCTGCTTTCGGCCATGATCGAGGCGCGGGATGCCGATGACCGGCTCAGCGAGGACGAACTGCTCTCGCTGGCCTTCCTGATCCTGTGGGCCGGATACGAGAACTCGGTGCACCTCATCGGCAACGGCCTGCTCGCCTTGTTGACGGATCCTCCATCGCTGCCACGCATGCGTTCGGCGCCGGCCGAGGGTGTCGACGAGTTGCTGCGGTACGCCGATCCGAACCAGTTTGCTATCAGGCGCTTTCCGCTCGTCGACGTCGTGATCGGTGGCGCCACGATCCAGGCCGGCCAGACCGTGCTGCTCGGAATCGCCAGCGCGAACAGGGATCCCGCGCGATTCGACTCCCCCGAACTGCTCGACCTCGGCCGACAGGACGGCCAGCACCTGAGCTTCGGGCTCGGCGCGCACTACTGCCTCGGTGCTCCGCTCGCCCGGCTGGAAGCCGAAGTGGCCATCGGTACCCTGCTGCGCCGGCTGCCGGACCTCGCCCTGGACACGGACTGTCCGGCCCCGCGGTGGCGGCCGTCGTTCCGCAGTCGGGGTTTGCTCGAGCTTCCGGTCACCTTCTGACGGCGATGCGAGAGCGCTGGCTGAAAAACGTGCCGCGCATCCCCCACCCAATTCCCAGGGGGGCGACCCCACGCCCAGTCTACCAGCGGCAACTACCAGAAGATCTTGGTTGCCGGTCGCTTGTGGACAACTCGACGGCTGTGGACAACCGTTCTCGGCGACACGTGGGAGGGGGTCGGTGGCTATCCGACAAGGCGGCCGTCGTGCACGACGAGGGTACGCGCCGGCCGTGTGCTGGCCACGTCGGCGACGGTGTCACCGGGCAGCACGACGAGGTCCGCGCGGTCGCCCTCCACCAGACCGTGATCACGCTCGCCAAGTACGGCCGCGCCGCCGCGGGTCGCGGTGTCCACGCACATCTCGACCAAGCTGTCCGCGGTGTATCCGCCGCGGCTGACCAGGTGCCAGGTGCGCTCGAGCATGTCGACCGCACCGTCCTGCCCGAGTCCGACCCGCACGCCCGCTCTGCGCAGATCACGCAGGGGTAGCGGCTCATGGGCGTCGTCCGCCGTCGTGACGACGGCGACGTTGCTGTCGGCCAACGCGTCGATCAGCTCATCCCGTCGGGCCGGAACCAGACCGGCCAGCGCGTGGCAGTGAGTCACCGTGACCCTGCCGCGCATGTCCAGCGCGGCGGCGCGCTCGCAGACCAACTCCAGCTGGGCTACGCCAGGCTCACCAGAGGCGGTCAGCGAGAGGTCGACACCGCACTGCCGCTTCTCGGCGAGTTCGAACATGGCATCCAACAGCCGTACCGGATCGTCACTGGACGTCACGGGGTCCGCTCCGCCGATGAGGTCGGCACCCGCACCCAACGCCGAGTCGAGCAGGGCCACCGTGCTGCTGCCGTCCGACATCAGGCGCGGGCAAGCCACGATCTGCACTGTGGCACGCCCCCGCACCGTGTCCCGTGCGGACAGCGCACGCGTCAGCGACTCGAGGCTGTCATCGGCGGCGCCGTGGCCGTCCAGGACCACGCGTCCGCGCAGCAGCGTCGTGCCGGCGGCAACGGCGGCGATCAGGTGCTCGGCCGAGTCGACGCGGGCGTGAGCATCGGTGAACGCAGGCAGAAGCACGCCCCCGCGGCCATCCACCTCCTCGGCGTGCCGCGGCCGGGCGAGGCCGGGGCCCATGGCGACGATCGTGCCGCCATCGCAGTACACGTCGACCACAGAGGTGTCCGTGCTGCTCGGCCATGGCCGAACGGACCTGATCAGTAACTCGCCGCTCACCACGGGAGATTAACGCCTATCCGCTGCAGACAACAGCTTTCCTGGATTGAGCACACCGGACGGGTCGACGGTCCGCTTGACGGCCGACAACAGGGCGATTCCCACATCACCGATCTCCCCGCGCAGGTAGGGGGCATGATCGGTGCCGACAGCGTGGTGGTGGCTGATCGTCCCCAGCGGCACTATCGCCGCGCACGCCGCGGCCTTGGCGGCCTGCCACTGGCCGACCGGGTCCTCCCGCGACCGTCGCGCGAGCACTGTGAAGTACAGCGACGCACCCGTTTCGTATGCGTGCGACACGTGACACAACACGATCGATCCTGGCAACGCCTCGTCTACCGCGGCGCGGACGGCCGAACGCAACGTGGCCAGCTTTGACCACTGCGTCGCGGTCTCCAGGGTTTCAACACACACGCCCGCGTCCAGCAGGGCGTCACGCTGGCGCGGCCCGTTGTACCGACCATGGCGCCAGGCCTCGCCGAGTGCCGTTCCCAGTCGCACAGGGTGATGTGGGCGCAACACGCGCCCAGCCATCAGCCGGCGTGCGGCCAGCTCCGCTCTCGATCCGGCTTCCCAGCCGAGAATGAGCAGACAGGGCTCGGCCAGCCGTCTCGCCCTCAGGTACGCGCCGAGCAGTTTCGCCTTCGTACCGCCGGTCAGCGCCAGCGATGCCTCGGTCTCCTGTGGATCGGAAACCCGGGTCACGTCGGCGAACACCCGGTGCTGAGCCAGGTCGCGGATCACGTCGGTCGCCCGCTCCCAGCCGTCGAGGAACAGTCCCTCGTAGCGGCGGTGGGTACTGAGCGGCCGGACTCGGAGTGTCACCTCGGTGATGACGCCGAAGGCACCCTCGCTGCCGACGACGAGACCGGTCAGGTCCGGCCCGGCCGCCGAAGCGGGAGCCACCCCGAGCCGCAGCTCGCCGACCGGTGTTGCCAACCGCAGGCCCCGCACCATCTCGTCGAACCGTCCGTATCCCGAGGAAGCCTGGCCCGCCGATCGGGTCGCCGCGAACCCGCCGATGGTCGCACGCTCGAAGGACTGCGGAAAATGGCCGAGAGTCAGTCCGTGCCCGGCGAGCAGCCGCTCGGCGTCGGGAGCACGCACACCGGCTTGGAGCACCGCGGTCCGTGACACCGGATCGACCGACACCAGCTTGTCCAGCCGCGTGAGGTCGAGCAGGACCACCGCGGACTTGTCGCCGCGAAGCGCCGTCACTCCGCCGACAACAGAGGTACCACCCCCGAAGGGAACCACACCGACGTCCTGTTCCGCGCACACCCGCAGCAGGTCGAGTACTTCCTCGGGGCCGGCGGGCAGCACGACCGCGTCGGGAACGTCCGGCTTACCGTGTCCCCTGCGCCGCATCAGGTCGACATAGGACATTCCACCGGAACGGTCGAGCCGGGAGGAACGATCGAGCAGCAGGTTGTGCGCACCGACGACGGCTTCGATCTCGGCACGGGCACGGGTCGGCAACCGCGAGTCCGCGACAGGCACCTCGGGGGTCGCCTCGTGCCGGGTCTCCAGCGACCCGAGGCGACCGTCCAGCCACCGCAACGCGTGCGCGGGCAGCGGTGCCACCTCAGCCGCCCACCTGGTGCGCGACGTGACAGGAACCTTGGAACCCACTGATACAGTGTGACATATGTTGCCTCAACGTCACAGTACACGGGTGTCGGATGAGGTCCTGCTCGACGCGGTCCGATCCTGTGTCCTGACCATCGGGGTACGGCGGACCACACTCACCGACGTCGCCCGCCTGGCGGGGGTGAGCCGTATGACGCTCTACCGCCGGTTCCCTGACGTGCGCACGCTGCTGACAGCCCTGATGACCAGGGAGTTCAGCAGTCTCTTCTGCCAGTTCGACAGCGGAGCGACAGCGCGCGAGCAGCTGGTCGACGGCGTGGTGAAGTCGGTTCAGCACCTCCTCGCCAACCCGGTGTTGAACAGGGTGCTCGACCTGGACCCCGAACTGCTGCTGCCTTACGTTGTCGAGCGGCTCGGCAGTACGCAGCGGCTGGCTGAGCAGTTTCTCCGCGAGCAGCTCGCGGTTGGTCATGCGGATAGGTCGATCCGGGTCGCCGACCCGGTCGTGCAGGCGCGGGCACTGCTTCTCGCCGTGCAGTCGTTCGTGCTGTCCAGCAGGGCGGCGACAGTGGATGTCTCCGCCGAGGACCTCGCGGCCGAACTCGCCGCTCTGGTGGACGGCTGCCTTCGGCCGAAGGAGGGGACGGCGTGACGGCGGCGACCTCCCTCAACCGTGGCCGGCGCGCTGCCGAACTCGCCGCGATGGCCGCCGGCGAGGTAGTCGACGTGCTCGTTGTCGGCGGCGGGGTGACCGGAGCGGGTGTCGCACTCGACGCGGCCTCGCGGGGCCTGTCGGTCTGCCTCATCGAGGCGCACGACATCGCCTTCGGAACCTCCCGCTGGTCGAGCAAGCTGGTCCACGGCGGCCTGCGGTACCTGGCCAAGGGGGAGGTGGGTCTCGCCTACGAGAGCGCGGTGGAACGCGGCGTGCTGATGACGAGGACAGCCCCCCACCTGGTGCGCGCACTGCCCCAGCTGGTCGCCCTGCACGACAGCGGCCGGCGCCTCACCGAGGCTTCGATCATGACGGGTCTACGCGCCGGGGATGTCATGCGCAGGATCGCCCGCACGCCGGGGACCGTGCTGCCGGGACCCCGCCGCGTCCGCGCGCGGGAGGCGCTCGCGTTGTCACCGGGCCTGCGGCGGCACGGCCTGCGCGGTGGGCTGTTGTCCTTCGACGGTCAACTCGTCGACGACGCCCGACTGGTGCTCGCTGTGGCGAGGACCGCGGCCGGGTTGGGCGCCAAGGTGCTGACCAGGGTGCGGGCCACGGCGCTCGCGGGCGATGGCGCCGAGGTTCGGGACGAGGTGACCGGGACCGGCTTTGGGATGAGGGCACGCACTGTCGTGAACTCGACCGGGGTATGGGCAGGGCAGTTGGTGCCCTCGGTGCGCCTGCGCCCGTCACGCGGATCACACCTCGTGCTCGACGCGGCAACTGTCGGACTGACCTCGACGGCACTGACCGTGCCCGTACCCGGCGAGGGGAACCGGTTCGTCCTTCTGTTACCGCAACACGACGGGCGTGTCTACGTTGGACTCACCGATGAAGCCGTCGAGCTTCCGGTACCGGACGTACCCGAGATTCCTCCGTCCGATGTGGACTTCCTGCTCGATGTCGCGTCGACGGTGCTCGAGCGCCCGCTGCGGACCACCGACGTGCTCGGCACCTACGCCGGCCTGCGCCCGCTGGTCGAAACAGGTCCGGGGAAGGCCGTGGCGCACAGTGCCGACCTGTCCAGGAGACACGCCATCCTCGTGTCCGCCGACGGCGTCGTCACAGTCGTCGGCGGCAAGCTGACCACCTACCGCAGGATGGCCTCGGACGCGGTGGACGCTGTCGTACGTCGTGGTGGGCTCGCCGCTCGCCCCTCGCGGACCGCCCGCCTTCCGCTTGTCGGTGCCGCGCCCCGCGAGGCACCGCTCGCGATGGACGTGCCACGGCGGCTGGCCGCCAAGTACGGAACCGAGGCCAGCAAGGTCCTCGCCCTGGGCATGCCCGAGGTTATCTCGGCGGCGACCGGCACCACCGCCGCCGAGGTGGTGTGGGCTGTTCGCCACGAGGGTGCGCTGAACGCCGACGACGTCCTCGACCGGCGGACGAGAATCGGTCTCGTCGAGGCCGATCGGGCCGCCGCGCTTCCCCGGGTCACCGCCTTGGTTGAACAGACGCTCGAATAGGTCCGGTACGCCTGATCCACCAGGTCGCCCCGCACGCGGGAACAGAGATCATCGGTCGACAATGGTGGGCGAACTCGCGCCGTGCGGCCGGTGTGGCTACCTTGGGCTCCTCATGACCAACTTGGGCCACGCGGTCATCATGACCACGGCGGACATCGGGATGGATGTCGTCGAGCCGAGACGAGAGGGGAGTCCCTTGGCCGAGGAGGTGCTGGAGATCGACCGGGTCTCCAAGCGCTATGGGGACGTCGTCGCGCTCAGCGACATGGCATTCGACGTGCGAGCGGGAGAACTGTTCGGGTTCGTCGGCAGCAACGGTGCCGGCAAGACGACGACGATGCGCATCGTGCTCGGAGTGCTCGCCGCAGACTCCGGCGAGGTCCGGTGGTCTGGGCGACCAATCAACCTGCGGTCTCGCCGACAGATCGGTTACATGCCGGAGGAACGCGGCCTCTACCCGAAGATGAAGGCCTTCGACCAACTGGTGTACCTCGGTGAGCTACACGGTCTGTCTACTGCCGACGCGCGGCGTTCGGCGTCCTACTGGCTTGAACGCCTCGGCGTGGCGGCACGGCGCGACGAAGAAGTGCAGAAGCTCAGCCTCGGCAACCAGCAACGGGTTCAGCTCGCGGCGGCGCTGGTGCACCAGCCGAGGGTGCTCGTGCTCGACGAGCCGTTCTCGGGACTGGACCCGGTCGCCGTCGACGTGATGAGCGAGGTACTCAGGGAGAGGGCGGCCGCCGGGGTCCCCGTTGTGTTCTCCAGTCATCAGCTCGACCTGGTCGAGCGGCTGTGCAGCCGGGTCGGGATCGTTCGAAGTGGACGCATGGTGGCTTGCGACGAGGTTGACCGGTTGCGGGCGGCTGGACCGGTTCGGCTTGCTGTCAACGCACCACAGGCCGGTCCCGGATGGACGGCCGGTCTGCTTGGGGTACGCGAGCTCGACGCCACCGATGGCAGAACCGTGCTCGAGATCGACGACGGTGTCGACGACCAGATGGTTCTCGCCGCGGCACTGGCCACCGGGCCGGTCAGGGAGTTCACCCGGCAACGGCCTTCGCTCGCCGAACTGTTCCGCAATGTCGTGTCCGAGGAGAAGAAGTCGTGACCATGCCCGGTACGGCACGCACGATCCAGCTGGTGGCACGGCGCGAGCTCGCCACGAGAGTGCGTAGCAAGTCGTTCTTGATCAGCACGGTACTGATCGTCGTGCTGATCGCGGTCTACGTGCTGCTCTTCAGCATCATGGGCCGGTCGAGCTCGGTGAAGGTGGGTCTGAGCGGGCAGTCCACAGGGATAGCCACCCAGCTCAGGACCGCGACCAGCGCGCTGGGCAAGCAGGTCGAGACGTCATCGGTCGGCGACCAGACCGAGGGAGAGCAGCAGCTCCTCAGCGGCAAGCTGGACGTGCTCGTCCTCGGCGCGCTCGACGCACCGACCGTCGTCGTCAAGTCGACCATGGATCCCACTGTGCTCGCGGCGTTGAACTCCTTGGTCCGCCAGCAGGCGATCCAGGGCGTGCTGGCGCAGAACGGCCTCAAGCCGACCGTGCTCGACGCGGCCGAGAACGTCTCGGTGCGGCCGAAGGCGCTGCAGCCGGAGGACCCTGAGCAAGGACAGCGGACCGCCCTCGCCTATATCGTCGGATTCGTCCTGTTCTTCTCCATCCAGACCTTCGGAGTCTCCGTCGCACAGGGAGTTGTCGAGGAGAAGTCCAGCCGGGTGGTGGAAATACTGCTTGCCACGATCCGTCCCTGGCAGCTGTTGGTCGGCAAGGTGATCGGGATCGGCGTCGCCGGGCTGCTTCAGGTGGTCGTTATCGCCGTTGTCGGGCTCGGCCTTGCCAGGAGCAGCGGAGCACTGACGCTGCCGGACTTCGCGGTCGGTTCCATCTTCAGCGCCCTCGGCTGGTACCTGCTGGGTTTCTTCCTGTTCGCCACCCTGTTGGCCGCGGCGGGATCCCTCGTGTCGCGCCAGGAGGAGCTGCAGTCGGTGATCACGCCGGTAACCCTGTTGCCAGTACTGGGTTTCGTGATCGGACTGAACCTGATGGTGTCCGAGCCGAACAACGTGACGAGCACTGTTCTCTCCCTGATCCCCCTGTTCACACCGACACTGATGCCGGGCCGAATCGCGCTCGGAATCGCGCCGACCTGGCAGGTCGTGCTCGGCGTGCTGCTCATGCTCGCCGCGATCGCGCTGTTCTCCTGGTTGGGAGGCCGGATCTACGCCAACGCGGTGCTCCGCACGGGCGCGCGAGTCAGGCTGCGCGACGCGCTGCGCTGCGCTGAAGGGAGGTGACCCCGTTGCGGACCGCACTGTCCAACCGGCGTACCCGGTACACCGTCTCGCCGGTCGGCTTGGTGCTCGGACTTTTCGGCTCGCTGGTCAGCGCGGTGTTCACCTACCTGATCACGGTCGAGGACGACGCCTTCGTCCTTGATCCGCACCGCACGGTCGGGCTGTTCACCGATCTGCCCCGGCTGCCGGAGTCCCCGCCGGCGCAGTGGCCGCTGGTGCTGCTCGCGCCGGCGCTTCCGGTGCTCCAGCTGGTCGCGGTCGTCCTCTGCAGCTTGTCCGCCACCCGCAGTGTCGGACCACGAACCATGACTCGTCCACGACTTGCCCTCGTCGTGCTGTTCGCCGCGGTGACCGTGGACGGTGTTCTGTCCGCTCCGGCGGGCCTCCAGCCGGTGCGCTGGGCGGGCGGCGCACTGGTCGTGGCGGCCCTCGCGGTACCCCACCGTCTGGATTGACTGAAGGTGGCCACGGCAGCCGGCCGGGCTCGAGGTGCCTGAGCCCCACACCCGCGCCGACCGCTCCGACGACACGAGCCGCCTGTCCCCCTCAGGCGATGCTCATGACCGGTTCAGGAATCGATTCACCGCTGGTCGACAGGCACGAAGTCGCGCACGGCGGGACCGACGTAGAGCTGCCGGGGGCGCCCGATCTTGGTCGCTGGATCCAGCATCATCTCGCGCCAGTGGGCAATCCAGCCGGGCAGCCGGCCGAGCGCGAACAGCACGGTGAACATCCGCGTCGGGAAGCCCATCGCGCGATAGATCAGCCCGGTGTAGAAGTCGATGTTGGGGTACAGCTTGCGCTCGACGAAGTAGCTGTCGGCCAGTGCCGTCTCTTCCAACTCCTTGGCGATGTTGAGCAGTCTGTCGTCGCCGCCGAGCTTGCCGAGGACCTCGTCGGCGGCCTTCTTGACGATCGCGGCGCGCGGGTCGTAGTTCTTGTACACCCGGTGTCCGAACCCCATCAGGCGGACGCCGTCCTCCCTGTTCTTGACCTTGCTCACGAACTTGCTGACCTCGCCGCCGTCGAGCTCGATCTTCTCGAGCATGTCGAGCACCGCGCTGTTGGCGCCCCCGTGCAGCGGGCCGAACAGGGCGTTGATCCCGGCCGAGATGCTGGCGAACAGATTGGCCTGTGACGATCCGACCATCCGGACCGTGGACGTCGAGCAGTTCTGCTCGTGATCGGCGTGCAGGACGAACAGCAGGTCGAGCGCACGCACCAGGGCCGGATCGAGGTCGTAGTCCTCCGTCGGCAGCCCGAAGGTCATCCGCAGGAAGTTCTCCACGAGGCCGAGGGAGTTGTCGGGGTAGAGGAACGGCTGGCCAGCGGACTTCTTGTAGGCGTACGCGGCTATCGTCGGGAGCTTGGCCAACAGCCGGATGGTGGAGATCTCGACCTGGTGGTCGTCGAACGGGTTCAGGCTGTCCTGGTAGAAGGTGGACAGCGCGGAGACCGCGGAGGACAGCACCGGCATCGGGTGGGCGTCACGCGGAAAGCCGTCGAAGAACCGCTTGAGGTCCTCGTGCAGCAGGGTATGCCGGCTGATCTTCTGGCTGAAGTCCTCGATCTGCTCCTTGGTCGGCAGCTCGCCGTAAACGAGCAGGTAACACACCTCGATGAAGTTCGAGTGCTCGGCCAATTGCTCGATAGGATAACCGCGGTAACGCAGGATTCCGGCGTCACCGTCAATATAGGTAATCGAAGAGGAACAAGACGCCGTGTTCACGAATCCGGTATCGAAGGTCACCATTCCGGTTTTCGCGAGCAGTTTCCCGACATCTATTCCTGGCGCGCCCTCCGTCGGCAGCGACACCGACATCTCATGCTCTCCGCCCGTATAGCGCAGCGCGACGGTACGGTGTGCGGAATTCAGCGCGGTCGGCACGTCGGGCATGGAGGTCCCTTTCACATCGCAGGGGTATCGCTGGTTCACGGAATCAAGGGATCATCGCGGCGCAGGCACCGAACCATCCGGCGGCACCCCGCCGGGACCCTTTCGTTCGTCACGCTAGTCGCCCGCCGGCCACTCGGACAGCATGGTGAGCATGCTGTTACCTGTGATGGGACCGGTATCACACGACACAGGAACTTTTGCCGGGCATCGTCTGCGCGTGACCATGACCGAGCGTGGCATGCGCCACTGGACCGGGTCGCGGCGCGCTGGGTCGTTCCTGCGTCCATCACCCAGCCAAACGGGTGGAAGATTCATTCGAACAGAGTAAAACCCCTGGCTGTTCGCCGACGCTCACCGCCTACCAGGAACGTTACCGCCGCGTCGCGTCACCAAGCGACCACACCATCAGGGAATACCAATCCCGAATGCTAGAACTAATTTGATTGGTGCGGCCGCTCGCCAAGGATTCCGGTCACTACTCGGAGGTATGACATGATTGTTGCACTGGGTCTCGGCGCCTCCATCGGCACGTGGTGGATGTGTCACCACCACTGGTGGAGATAATTCCGGGGCCACTATTGGATAACAATTACCATCGAGGACCGTGGACCAATTCAGCGGCATAGGGTGGTTCCGCTCCCGCCCTGGACACGGTGATTCCGGCCGCGGCCCCGGCGAAAGTCAGGGCCGCGTGCCAGTCGTCGGCGCCAAGACGCGCGACCGCCGCCTTCGACAGCCCCGACCGCCGGTACAGCCACACCAGCAGGGCGCCCTGCACCGTGTCGCCCGCGCCAATGGTGTCCACGACTTCTACCCGCGCAGCCGGCACCTCGACAATGTCGCCGCCGCCGGTCAGCACCATGATTCCGGCATCGCCCTTTGTCAATACCACCGCCGCTGGCCCGGCCCGCTGCCAGCGGCGCACCTGGTCGAGGAGTTCCGCGTCCGGCACGTCGCCGGACAGCCACCTTGCGTCCTCGACCGACATCTTCAGCAGACCGACGTCGGGAAGCCAGGACATGAAGCGCCCGCGATACGCGTCGCCGTCGGTGATCATCGCAGGCCGGATGTTCGGATCCAACACGGTGAGCAGCCCTCGCGCGGACTCCCTGCGCAACATCGTCTCGTAGACGGTGGCACCCGGTTCGAGCACCAGGGACAGGGTGCCCAGCGACAACGCGGCAACCGGACTCGGGAGTGGGCCGGGGTCGGCTACGAGCCGGTCGGCTGTGCCCTCGACGTAGAACGTGTAGTCGGCCGCTCCGCCCGCACCCATCCCGACCACCGCGAGCGTGGTCGGCTCCCGTCCACGCTGCACCTGGCCGACGTCCACGTGGGAGTCGCGCAGCCGGGCGAGCAGCGCCGCGCCGAACGAATCGTCGGACAGCCTGGACACGAACGCCACCGGAACACCGAGCCGGCCCACGGTGATCGCGACGTTGAACGGCCCGCCCCCCAGCATCGGCACCAAGGCCCCGTCGGCGCCACCGGTCGGCACGAGATCGACGAGGGCCTCGCCGGCGACCACGATCACGAACCACTCCAGATTGGTGTTGAGCCGCGACGAAGGCCGCTCATCGGTTCGGCGCGAGTCCGCTGAGCAGGAACGTCGACAGCGCGGCAAAGGCTTCGGCATCGGACAGGCCGGTGCGTTCGGCGATCGTACCCAGGCGGATGCCCTCGATCGTGAGGCTGACCATCTCGGCGACGAGTGTGGCATGCACGTCACCGAACTCGCCGTCCCTGACCCCATCGGCGATCAGTTGGCGGATCCGTTCGGCCGCCGCACGGGCGTTGAGCTCATAGGTCGCTCTCGCCGGGGGGAACGCCGCGATGTCCGCAAGGAACTCGCGGGTGGCCGGTCGCAGTTCGTCGGATGCGGCGGCGAGATAGGAGCTGAGGCGCTCACGGACCGAGGCGATCCCGGCGATCCGCTGCTCGACACGGCTCGCCGCCTTGCGGAAGAAGTGCCCGACGACCTGCACCGAGAGCTGTTCCTTGCTCGGCGCGAGCGCATACAGCGTTGACTTGGAACAGCGCAGTCGCGAGGCCAACTCGTCCAGCGTGACGTTGAGGAACCCTTCGGCGAGAAACAGCGCCTCGAGTCGGTCGAGCAGCTCCATCTGGCGTGCGGTGCGGACCGGGTGACGGGCTATGCGCGGGACCCCGCCGCTGTGCCGCTCACTGAGCATCGTCCGAGACTGCCACAGCGGTCCAACCCGACATCACTCCACCACCCGGGCAGAAGTAGTACTACAGCACGTCCCAGAGTACTGTTCGGGGTACCTGACGTCTCAGGGAGGCTCGCCGTGCCTGTCGACCGGATGCTGCCCAACACCGAGGCCGAAGATCTGGTGGCCTTGGCGCGGGACCTCTGCCAGCGCGAACTGGCGCCGCACGCGAGCACCGCCGAAGCCGAGTCCCGCTTTCCGCGCGAGGCGCTGCGCCTGTTCGGCAAGGTCGGCATGCTCGGCCTGCCCTATCCGCACGGGTTGGGCGGCGGCGCCCAGCCGTATGAGGTCTACCTGCAGGTCCTCGAGGAAATCGCCGCGACCTGGCTGACCGTGGCCGAGAGCATCTCGGTGCATGTGATGGCGTGCTACCCACTGGCGACGTTCGGAACGGACGCCCAGCGCGAACGCTGGCTGCCCGACATGATCGGCGGCGACCTGCTCGGCGGGTACGCGCTCTCCGAGCCGCATGCGGGTTCCGATCCGGCGAGCATGACGACCCGCGCCGTCCTCGACGGCAAGGAGTACGTGGTCAACGGCACAAAAGCATGGATAACCCATGCCGGAGTCGCCGACTTCTACACACTCATGACGCGCACCTCCGACGACGGCGCCAACGGGATCTCCTGTCTGCTCACGGAGTCCGACAGTCCCGGTCTGTCGGCGGCACCGAGGGAACGCACGATGGGGCTGACCGGCTCACCCGTGGCCCAACTGAGGCTGGAGGACCTGCGGGTGCCGGCGGATCGGCGGATCGGCGAGGAAGGCGCCGGCCTGAAGATCGCACTGTCGGCACTGGACTCCGGCCGCCTCGGCATCGCGGCCTGCGCCGTCGGACTCGCCCAGGCCGCGCTTGACGAGGCGGTGACCTACGCCAAGGGGCGCAGCCAGTTCGGCAAGGCGATCATCTCCTTCCAGGGGCTCGAGTTCCTTCTCGCCGACATGGCGGCCGCTGTCGAATCCGCCCGTGCCACCTACCTCGAGGCGGCACGGCGACGCGACCGGGGCTTGCCGTTCGGCAGGCTGGCCGCGGTCGCCAAGCTCGTCGCCACCGACGCGGCCATGAAGGTCACGACCGACGCCGTGCAGGTGCTCGGCGGTGCCGGCTACACCAGGGACTTCCCGGTGGAGCGGTACATGCGCGAGGCCAAGGTGCTGCAGATATTCGAGGGCACGAACCAAATCCAGCGCGTAGTCATCGCGAGGCACCTGGCACAGGGCTGAACCGGGAACGCCGCGGTTCAGCGGTCCGCGCCGGCGGGCTTACGTCAGGTCTTCCTTGTAGAAGGGATCGACGGTGATGCCCTCGCCGCGGCTCTCGTCGAACGTGTACACCTCACGTCCATTGACGAACACCCGCAGCGCCCTGCTCATCACGTCGAGCGGATCACCGGACCAGAGCACCACGTCCGCGTCCAGTCCCGGCCTGAGGGC
The DNA here is from genome assembly GCA_019239965.1 of Kutzneria sp. Classification (GTDB taxonomy): domain Bacteria; phylum Actinomycetota; class Actinomycetes; order Mycobacteriales; family Pseudonocardiaceae; genus Kutzneria. The sequence continues at coordinate 30,593 of JAFAZC010000073.1, forward strand.
GCCGACTCTGTCGTCGATGCCCATGATCCTCGCTGGATTCGCCGTGATCGCCCGCAGCGCCGTCTCGCTGTCGAGTCCTTCCTTGACCGCGAGAGTCGCCTGGTGCACGAGGAAGTGGATGGGCACGACCGGGTGATCGGTCATGATCGCCAGCTCGACACCGGCACGGGCAAGGATGCCCGGTGTGCGCAGCGACCTGTTGCGGAGCTCCACCTTGGCCCTACTGGTGATCAAGGGTCCGATGATCACAGGGATGTTCCGCTCGGCGATCGTGTCGGCGAGCAGGTGGGCCTCCGTGCCATGGTTGATCACAAGCCGGTAACCGAACTCCTCAGACAGCCGGATCGCGGTGGCGATGTCGTCGGCTCGATGGGTGTGTTGGCACCACGGCAGTTCACCGTCGAGCACCCGCACGAGCACTTCCAGCGTCGGATCCCGGTCGAACGGCTTGTTCTCGCTCGCGGCGTGCTCCCGCTTGGCACGGTAGTCCTGCGCCTTCATCAGCGCGTCCCGGATGACCGCGGCAACGCCCTGCCGTGTCGACGGAAGCGTCTTCTTGTCGCCGTACACCCTCTTGGGATTCTCCCCAAGCGCACTCTTGACGCTGACCGGCTCGCGGACCAGCATCTCGTCGACGGTGCGGCCCCAGCACTTCACCGCCACGGTCTGGCCACCGATCGGGTTCCCGGAGCCCGGCTTGATCACTACCGCGGTGACTCCACCAGACAGCGCGTCGGCGAACGCCAGGTCGGCGGGGTTGATGGCGTCCAGCGCCCGCATCCGCGCGCCATTGGGGTCGGTCATCTCGTTGGTGTCGTCCCCGGCCCAGCCCTCGGCCTCCTCGTCGACGCCGAGGTGCCCGTGTGCCTCGACGAAACCAGGCAACACCCAGGTACCCGCCGCGTCGACGATCTCGGCGTCCTCGGGCACGTCCACGTCGGCCTCGGTACCGACCGCGGCGATCCTGCCGTCAGTGATCAGTACCGTCCCGGCCTCTATGGGGTCGCCGTCGACCGGAACCACGTATCCACCAGTGATTGCCACGTTCATGGGCGCAACGCTAAAGGTTCTTCAGCCCCAACGGAAATCAGCCGAAAGGGATCAGCGTGAGGTCAGTCCCCACCGGCCCGACCATGCCGCGCCGGGAGTCAGCGTGATCAGGTCTGTCCCCGAGTTGAGGGCATCGGGCGGGCAGGTCATCGGTTCGACGGCGATGGCCCTGCCACGGCCGGGGAACCTGTCCGCCGTGTAGACCTGTACCCAGCTGAAGGCGAGGTCGGTCCACATCTCCACAGCCTTGCCCCCGCCGTACAGGCAGTGCCGGATCAACCCGTCGGCGTCCGGTTCGCAGCCCCCGAACACGTCATCCAACCGCGTGCCGCGGACCGGCCGTCTGCTCCTGAAGTCGAGATCGGTGCCGGCCACAGGAACAGCCACTCCTTCCGGCGTCATCGTCTCGGGGCTCAGCGGCAGGTGCGTTGTCGCGGCAAGACGCAGCGCGCAGTCGTCGGTCTCGACCATGCCGACCCTCAGGTACGGGTGTGCGCCGACGCCGAACGGCACGGGCCGGTCGCCGACGTTGTGCACTCCGTGGGTGACGGTCAGCCCGTCGCCGTCCACCGCGTAGCTGATCGTCACCCACAGCGGCACCGGCCAGCCCGGTTGGGCCTTGATGCCGACCCCGAGCGAGATCAGCGAGCCGGTGTGGGTGATGACCTGCCACCGGACGCGGCGTACAAGTCCGTGGATGGCATTTCCGCGTGCGGGTTCGGTGATCGGCAGTTGCTGGGTGCTTCCCTCGAACTCCCAGCGGCCGCCGCGGGTCCGGTTGGGCCACGGAATGAGCACGGCACCACTGCCCATGGGCGGTTCGGCGCCGGCGTCGAAGGACTCGACGCAGCATTGGCCGTCCACCTCGAAGCCCCGCAGGGTCGCGCCGATCTCCGTGATGATCGCTCGCGCGGCACCGGAGGCAATCTCGAACTGGGCACCGGTCGGACCGCTCACCCGGTTGAGTTTAGTGTCACGGCGCCGCCACAGGTGACCGCCGCGCCGGCCGGTTCAGGCGGTTGGCGCACGATATCGCCAGAATGCCGGCAGTGCGGTGACCGTGGCGAGCACGACAACGATGACAAGCACACCGCCACCGGAAACGGCGGCCGTCGTGCCGAGCGCGGCACCCACCGTGCCGTGCACCGTATCGGCAAGCCGGGGACCACCAGCGACGACGACGGTGTACACGCCCTGCATCCGTCCGCGCATCTCGTCGGTGGCCGCCGACTGCAGCATGGCGTTGCGGAAGATCATGCTCACCATGTCCGCGGCTCCGGCAAGCGCCAGGAACACCACCGCCAGCCACAGCGAGCCGCTCAGGCCGAAGCCGGCGATCGCGAGGCCCCATCCGCAGACCGCGAGGGTCACGGCGACCCCGTGCCGGCTCACCCTCGAAAGCCAGCCCGACAGCAGACCACACAACAGGGCACCCGCCGGAATGCCAGCGAACAGCCAGCCCAGTGCGGTGCCTCCGCCGGCCGGGTCGTGGAAGCTCCGTTCCGCCATTTCCGGAAACAGCGCCCTGGGCATGCCGAAGATCATCGCAGCGACATCGACGGCGAACGAGGTGAGCAGCACACGCTGGGTGGCCAGGTAGCGGAATCCGTCGACGACGTCGCGCAATCCGGCGCGTGCGGGGCGCTCGCCGAGTGGCGGGAGCGGAGGAAGCCGCCACACCGCCCACAGCGCGCCGAGCAGGCCGAGCGCGTCGATCAGGTACAGCATGGGGAGCCCGAGGACGGGAATCAGCGCCCCGGCGAGCATGGGACCGAGGACCGCGCCGAACGTCTGGACGGTCGAGCCGAGGGCGTTGGCCGAGGGCAGCAGCTCGGCGGGGATGAGCCGCGCGATCGAGGCGCCACGGGTCGGCATGTTGACAGCGAAGAACGCCTGTTGCAGTCCGAGCAGGATGAGCAGGACGGCGACCGAACCGGCACCGAGCGCGGCCTGTAGCCATAACAGCGCGGAGATGGCGGCGATCGCCGAATTGGTCACCAGGAGCAGCCGGCGGCGGTCGAAGGCGTCGGCGATCGCGCCACCCCAGATACCGAAGACCAGCAGCGGCGCGAGGGCGACCGCACCGGCCAGCCCGACGTATGCCGAGGACTTGGTGAGGTCGTACACCTGCTTGGGCACGGCGACCGCGGTCAGCTGCCCGCCGATGGCGGTGACGACGGTCGAGGACCACAGTCGTCGATAGGCCAGCACACGCAGCGGCCTGATGTCCACAACCAGGCGGCCAAGACGGGCGCGGCCGGCTTGGCGCGGACGGGAGGTCTCAGCGGTCACAAAGGACGACTCTAAGCCAGCGCCTCATCCGATCAGGTGGACTCAGGGGCCGAGCCGGACAACTGTCCACCCGTCCCTGTCGAGCCGGAAGCACAACCGGTCGTGCATCCGGTCCCGGCGGCCCTGCCAGAACTCCACACTGTCCGGGCGGATCCGCCAGCCGCCCCAGTGCGGCGGTACGGGAACCCGGTCCGCGTCGGCGAACTGCCGCTGAATGTTGGCCAGTGCGCTGTCGAGGGCCTGGCGGCCGCTCACCACCCTGGACTGGGGCGAAGCCCAGGCGCCAAGCTGGGATCCCCGTGGCCGGCTGTTCCAGTACTCAGCCGTTTCCTCGGCATCCACCTTCTCGACGGTGCCGCGGACAGTGGCCTGTCGCTGCATCGCCAACCACGGGAAGGTCGCCGACGCGTACCGGGTCGCCCGCAGATCGTGGCTCTTGGCCGAGGTGTAGTTGGTGAAGAACACCAGCCCCCGTTCGTCGAGGCCCTTGGCGAGCACGGTACGGGAGGACGGTCGTCCCTGCGGATCCGCGGTGGCGAGCACCATCGCGTTGGGCTCGGCCAGCCCGGCCCGGGTGGCGTCGTCGAGCCACGACCGCAACTGTTCGTGCCAACTGGGCGCGAGTTGGTCCTCCGCGAGGGAACCCTGTTCGTAGGACACGCGCATCGCCGGCAGGGCGACACTGGACTGGGCTTCCGGCATGGCGGACCTCCGACAACAGACACCGACGGCACCGAGGGCAGTTGCGCACGGACGTCCCGGTGAACGTACGGGGTTCGGAGAAGAATCGAAACCGCCTGCGAGGTGATGCCCAACACTCGAAGACGTGATCCGGACCGCGATTTCGCGACAGGGTGATACCGAATCGAATCAGAAATCCGAATGGGTGAAGGGACTCCAGCGGAGTGAGCCAACACACCGCTCTCGGCGATTGCCGAACGGGCCGGCAAGGAGCAGTGTTGCGCCAACCGCGCGCTGGAACGCCGCCGGCGGAGAGCACGTCCTCCCGTGACCGCGATTCGCGCGATGTGCCCACAAGACCGCGGCTCCTATGCAGGGCTCTAGTCAACGAGGACGGATCTCATGACGACCGCGCAGCAAACAACCACTGACAACGGTTTCCGGGCCGGTCTGGAAGGCGTTGTCGCCTTCATGACTGAAATCGCCGAGCCCGATCGGGACGGCGGTGCGTTGCGCTATCGCGGGGTCGATATCGAGGACCTCGTGGGCAGGACCACCTTTGGCGACGTCTGGGCGCTGCTCGTCGACGGGCGGTTCGGCCCCGGCCTCGCGCCGGCGGAGCCGTTCCCGATCCCGGTGCACACCGGAGACGTGCGGGTCGACGTGCAGGCGGCGCTGGCGATGCTCGCCCCGATCTGGGGCTATCGGCCGTTGCTCGACATCACCGACGAGCAGGCACGCGAGCAACTCGCCCGCGCCTCGGTGATGGCACTGTCCTATGTGGCGCAGTCGGCGCGAGGCGTCGGACACACCGCAGTGCCCCAGCAGCGCGTTGACGAGTGCACCACGATCACCGAGCGGTTCATGACCCGGTGGCGCGGCGAGCCGGATCCGGCACACGTCAGGGCCGTGGACGCCTACTTCGTCTCAGCCGCCGAGCACGGTATGAACGCGTCGACCTTCACCGCCAGGGTGATCGCATCGACCGGCGCCGACGTCGCCGCGGCCCTGTCCGGCGCGATCGGCGCGATGTCTGGCCCACTGCACGGCGGCGCACCGGCGCGGGTGCTGCCGATGATCGAGGAGGTCGAGCGGGTCGGGGACGCGCACAAGGTCGTCACGGGCATCCTCGACCGGAACGAACGGCTCATGGGTTTCGGCCACCGGGTCTACCGCGCCGAGGACCCGAGGGCACGGGTGCTGCGTAGGACGTGCCGGGAACTGGGCGCCTCCCGCTACGGCGTCGCCGTGGAGCTGGAGCGCGCCGCACTGGCCGAGTTGCGCGAACGCAGGCCGGATCGGGCGATCGAGACGAACGTGGAGTTCTGGGCCGCGGTCATCCTCGACTTCGCCGAGGTGCCGCCACACATGATGCCGGCGATGTTCACCTGCGCCCGTACCGCGGGCTGGTGCGCGCACATCCTCGAACAGAAGCGCACGGGCCGGCTGGTGCGCCCGTCCGCGCGGTACGTCGGCCCCGGTCCACGCCGGCCCGAGGAGGTCGTCGGCTGGGACAGCATCCGACGCGGGTGAGGATCGCCCTGTGGCGCCGGACACCTCGGCCGTGCCCGGCGGCGTGGACCTGCCAGACTGGAGACTTCCGGCAACGGCGCCGGTCACGTCCTCATAGTCTGGAACAACCGGAGACGCCGACATGACACAGGCCGCCGACCCGGCACGGGCCGCCGATCCCACGACCCTCATGGTTCCCGCCGGCCTCAAGCCCGCCGACGGGCGTTTCGGCTGCGGCCCGTCCAAGGTCCGGCCGGAGCAGGTGGCCCACTTGGCCTCCGAAGGCGCGGCCGTGATGGGCACCTCGCACCGGCAACAGCCAGTGCGGGCGCTGGTCGGCCGTGTGCGTTCCGGCCTCCGTGAGCTGTTCGGCCTGCCGGAGGGCTACGAGGTCGTACTCGGCAACGGCGGTACGACGGCGTTCTGGGACGCCGCCGCCCTCGGCCTGGTGCGGTCGCGCGCGCAGCACTTCGCGTTCGGCGAGTTCTCCACGAAGTTCGCCGCGGTGACCAAGGGTGCCCCCTTCCTCGACGACCCGATCGTGGTCAAGGCCGAGCCCGGCCACGCACCCACTATCGCCTACCAACACGGCGTGGATCTTGTTGGCTGGGCGCACAACGAGACCTCGACCGGCGTCGCGGTGCCGGTGTCCCGGCCGGCCGGCTCCGAAGGCGCCCTGGTCGCCATCGACGCCACCTCCGCGGCCGGCGGCCTCCCGGTTGCCGCCGAGGACTTCGACGTCTACTACTTCGCACCGCAGAAGTGCTTCGCCTCCGACGGCGGGCTGTGGCTGGCGCTGATGAGCCCGGCGGCACTGGATCGGATCGCCGAGATCAGCGCGGGCGACCGGTGGATCCCGGAGTTCCTCTCGCTGGCTACGGCACTGGACAACTCGGTCAAAGAGCAGACCTATAACACGCCGTCGGTCGCCACCCTGTTCCTGCTGGCCGACCAGATCGAGTGGATGCTGGAGCGGGGCGGCCTGAGCTGGACGACGGCGCGCACCGCGGAGTCCTCCGCGCGGCTGTATGCCTGGGCGGAGGCCACCGAGTACACCGCGCCGTACGTCGCCGACCCGAAGCACCGCTCACCGGTGGTCGGGACCATCGACTTCGCTGACTCGGTCGACGCGGCCGTCGTGGCGAAGGTGTTGCGGGCCAACGGAATTGTCGATGTCGAGCCGTACCGCAAGCTGGGCCGCAACCAGTTGCGGATCGGCATGTTCCCCGCGATCGAGCCGGACGACGTCACCGCGCTCACCCGGTGTGTGGACTGGGTGGTCGGCCACCTCGGCTGGCCCCTGGGGCCTCACCGGCCCATCTCGCCTCAGTGCGGCGGCGCCAGTGCGTCGGCCAGACCGTCCACGATTCGAGGCAGGGTCCAGTCGGCTCCACGTTCGGGTAGGGTGATCGAATATCCAGCCTGACTCCACAATTCGATGTCGTCGGCCTCTTTCCACAGGTCTGGCAGCTCAGCCCAGGACGTGTACTCCGGTGAGGCCCTGAAGGCGAAACGCATGATCGCCAATCACCTTGTGAAACGTAGATCAAATACTATTCACCCGAGGCCCACCAGACGGAAAAGATCCAACTCGTCGGCAGACCAAACTCGGCCACACCATCCTTGAGCTGCTGTGATGTTACCTGGGTGCATCATCCAAGTCCGGATCGCATCTCTCTGAACGCGGTACCGACGTCGACAGAAATCCATCGCTTCACAATGCAGGCGATCAGATCCTGTCTTGTTAGATCTCGATTCGTCACCTAAACTACTAACCCGGGGAAATTTCCACATAGTGCAGCCGTTCACGCGGAACCGGCTCATCCAGTGTGTCTGTCGGATTGTGAATCCGGGCCGAGTGAGTGGCCGGTACTGGGGTTTCGATGACAGGAGCACCATCATGGATGAACAAGTACCTGTTGACGTCTACCAGCCACCGGCAGTAGTGGAGCTGGGCGAGTTCGGCGAGGACACGCTCGGCGCCGGGGGATGGACATATGACGACATTCAGCACTACGGCGGTTGACCGCCGCGGCGGAACTCGATGAGTTGCCGGGAGATGGACACCTCGACCGAGGGTTGGGTGGTCTTGCCCGACCATCCGGACGCGCGGAGAGTGATTGCCGGGTGCCCGTCTCGGTGGCGGCCTGTGCTGGCGCATGCCTCCGGAAATCCGTGGCTGGTCGGCGACTTCGGTCACGATACGGCCATCCTGGCAACAGTCGGGGCAGTGCGGGTGGCGGTGATCGGATCATGCCCGGTCACCGCCACCCGCCTGACAGAACTGGTCGCGCAGACGCGTACGGCGGCCGAGCTGGACGCGCTGGCCCGGGCGTTGCCGGGCTGCTTCCACCTCCTGGCGTCCGTAGCCGGCGTGGTGCGGGTGCAGGGCAGCCTGACCGGACTGCGCGCGGTGTTCCACGCCAGGCTCGGCCGGGTCCCGGTGGCAGGCGACCGGGCCGATGTACTCGCGTGGATCACCGGCGCGGGAGTCGATGAACAGAGCCTCGCGACGCGGGTGGTCTGCGGGCCCCAGGTGCCGCCCCCCGTGTGCGAACACACCCTGTGGACCGGGGTGCGAGCGCTGCCCACGGATCACTACCTGCGGATCGATCCCGGCAATAGGTGTACTGAGGTGTGCTGGTGGCGTCCGCCAGAGCCCGAGGTGCCGTTGGGCGTCGGTGCGGGCGTCGTACGTCAAGCGTTGACGACGGCGGTCGGCGTACGCAGGTCGATCGGCGGACGGCTGAGCGCGGATCTGTCCGGCGGGCTGGACTCCACCTCACTGTGCTACCTGGCCGCCCGAGGTGGCGTGTCCGATCTGCTGACCTTCCGACGGGCCGAGGCTGAGGCGGGCAACGACGACGCCCTGTTCGCGGCCATGGCCGTCGCCGAACTACCGGGGGCCGAGCACGTGGTGCTCGATCAGACCGAGATGCCGGGCAACTTCGCCGATCCTGGCGACAACGGCGACACCGAGGCGCCCTACCGGTTCGGCCGGACCTTGGCCCGCTATCGACACACCACCAGACTGTTGGCCGCCCACGGCGCCGGCGTCCACGTGGCCGGACACGGTGGCGACGAGGTGTTCCACGCCTTCCCGACCTATCTGCACCCGCTATCACGACGCCGACCGCTCACCGCCGTGTCCCATGTGCGCGGCCATCGGGCGCTGCATCGTTGGACCTGGACGGCCACCCTATCGAGCCTGGCCAGCCGTGGTGACCTCGGCGCCTGGTGGCGTCAGCAGGCCCGGCAACTGACCAGCGGTCCGCTGCTACAGCGCACTCCTCGGCTGGACTGGGGGTTCCCGCTGCGGGCGCGGGAATGGGTCACTCCGGCCGCACTCGACACCGCCCGGGCGGTCCTACGCTCGGTCGGGGACACGGCCCGGCCCCTTGCCGGTGATCGCGGGCAACACGTCGCAGTGGCACTCCTGCGGACGGTCGGGCCGGGCTACCGGCAACTGGCGCGGGTGTTCGCCGCCGCCGGAATACGGCTGGAGCTGCCCTATCTCGACGACCGAGTAGTCGAGGCCGCGCTGGCGGTGCGCCCGCACGAACGCACCACGCCCTGGCGGTACAAGCCGTTGCTGGTCGAGGCGATGCGCGGCATCCTGCCGGAGCAGCTCGCCGCGCGCACCACCAAGGGCGAGTTCGGTGAGGATGTCCGCGTCGGGCTGCGCCGTCACCTCGGCGAGATCCTGGACCTGTTCGCCGACTCCGCGTTGGCCAGTAGCGGCTTCATCGACCCGGACCTGCTGCGCCGTGAGCTGCTGGCCCCGCAGGCCGGCAATGCCGTGATATTCGCTCTGGAAGACCTGTTGGGCTGTGAAACCTGGCTGCGCACCGCCGTCGCGGCCCCGCTCCTTGGGAGGGACCATGCCAATACGACTGCGAGATGACGTTACCAGCGCTGAAACCGATGACGGCGTGGTCCTGCTTGACGAACATACCGGCCGCTACTGGCAACTCAATCCCACCGCGGGGCTGGTACTGCGCGATCTGCGTGACGGCCGCTCGCTCGACGACATCGCGGAAGACCTCGCCACCCGCTACCGGATCGACCCTGACCGGGTCCGCCGCGACGTGACCGCCATCGTCGACCGCCTGGCCGCGGAGAACCTGGTGCGGCGGACATGAGCGTTCCCATGAGCCTCGAGCACCAGTCGCGTCTGCCGGTGGGCCGACGCCTCCTCGCCCTGCTGGCCGTCGGTGTCGCCAGACCGCTGGCTGGCCTGCGTCCCCGCCGGCTGCGCAAGGTTCTCGAATTCGTCCGCCGCGGCGCCCCGCCCGCCACCGCTCAGCAGGCGCTCAGTGCCCGCGAAGCAGTGGTCGCGGTCAGTCTGCGCTGCGCCGGCCAAGGCTGTCTGCAGCGGTCCATCGCCGCCAGCCTCTACTGCCGAGCGCGTGGCAGCTGGCCAACCTGGTGTACCGGCGTGCGCACCAACCCCTTCGCCGCCCACGCTTGGATCCAGGTTGACGGCCAACCGATCGGAGAACACCACCCCACCGGCTACTACCGACCCCTGCTCACCATCCCCCCTGTTCCATGAGGCGCGTCGCGACGCTCGCGTCTCACGGTGACCAGTGGGCGAAACGCCTCTCACCGCAACGCCACCACGCCCGCCTTCAGTAGCGTGAATATCACGCGAGCCGATCGTTCTGCACTGACGCCCACGTTCAGCTCGAGGAGCTGTTCCACGGTCAGATCGCTGTGCGAAAGGATCGCGTCGATGAGCGGCTTGGTTGCCGCGGGAAAGGACCATCGCCGTCCCAGCGCGGTGAGGATGTAGCCGTCGTTGGCGGGGATGACCGTGGCCCTCGTGGCGAGGAGCATGACTCTGGCGCTCCTGCTGTCGAGTACGGAGTCTTCGTCGAGGAGGCCAGGAAGTCCGAACAGCGGTCGGCCGCGACTTGTACCGTCGGCGTGAGCCAAGAACTGGTCCACGATGTCTTCCGGCGCTATCAGCTCGTTCCAGTGTGCTCGAATCGCGGCGATGTATTCCTGCTTTTGCCGTTCGTCCGCCTTGCGGGGCAAACGTTTCCTGAAGAGCTCATGTGCCCGCGCCCTGTCGACCAGCCAGGTCAGGAAATCAATTCCGTCCTCAAGATCGATCCCAATGGTGAGATGGAGTGAGGGTTCCCCCACAGCGCTCACCGAATGCCACCACCGACGCGGCAGGTACAACACATCCCCGGCCGTCAGGTCGAACTCGACGGCCGGCGGGCCCTCACGTCTGCGATACACCGAACCTTGGCGCGTGGGTTCGTAGATCCTCCAGTGCTTTCGCCCGTCAAGCTGTATCACGAAAACATCGTGATCGTCCCAATGCTCGACGAAACCGGGGACAGGCGCCCAACTGGCGAACATGGTGGAGGTGACCGACGCTCCCAGTTCCGATTCCAGTACCGCGGCCAGCCTCGCGATCGGCTCATGAACCTGGTCGACACGATTGCACACCAATGACGCGCCGTTCCTCAGCTCATCAAGCAGTCGCTCGACGACAACCCTCCGGTGTGGAGTAGCCCCTGTCCTGTCGGCCGGCTCGCTGTACGTGTCAGCGGGGACGAGCACGCCCTCCCGCACGACCCGAAACCGGGGAGTCTCGAAGACCTGGGTCGCCAGCAGGCTGTTGACAACCTCCCAACTGGCCAAGCCACTGAAGCGCCCCGGCATACCGTCGTAGCGAGCCCAGGCTCGGGCATAGGTGCCGTGCAGAAAATCATCGACCGTCCTGGGCGCAACCAGGTCCGCCAGTCGGAAGTCCGTCACTGTCGCCACCTAGTCATCGAGCAGACACGAGGGGCAGAGAATGGTCGTGGCACCGGTCGATTCGACTGGATCGATTTCCACCAGCAGGTCGTCATCAGACTCTGGGTCGGCGACCTGGATTCTCTCGTCCATGACAGACCCTTCCGACGGAAGCCTGATCCGATTCGTGTGGTGGCTATCGATCGCTGGACGCGTGCCGGGTGTCACGGAAGTGGTAGTGCGTGGCTAACTCGTCGTAATCCAGTCGTCAGTGTGACACAGGCCCATACCGTACTCAAATTCTCGCGACCGGCGACAAGGTGCGGTGCGCTTATCCGCGGCTTGTGCGGCTGACGCTGACCCAATGCGTGGACTGGGCTGTCGGCCAGCCATTCCCGACCGCGGCCGATATCAGCACGGCGAGTCCAAACCACACGTATCCGTTGCCAATCCACACCCAGTGATGTGACCAGGACACGGGCGACACCAGCAAGCCGGCGAAGGCGTTGAGCAGCACCACCTCGCGAGCTCGAGACCGCGCCCGCCGCATCCCGACGACGGCCAGGGCCACCACCACCGCGGACAGCACGATCCACCAACCCGGTCCTGCTCCGAGCCGGACAAGAAGGCCGCGGATCGACTGGTTGCTGACGTGGGCGGCGCCGCCGATCCGGGCGGTGTCGAAGACAGCACGCGTCCAGTACTCGACCGAGTCGCGCCGATCGACGAGGAACCGATCACAACCATCCTCGGTCTGTCCATCGTCCGGTCCGTCGCCACCGCGCACGGAAGCACCGCGACGGCCGAACCGGGCATCGACGGTGGCCTTTCCGTTCGGGTCGCCCTTCCCGGGTGAACCCCGACGCCCCCTCGCGCGTCTCATCCAGTGAATTCGTCAAGATCCAGGTAATGTCGGCCGGATCAGAGTCGAGTACAGCTAGACTCGGCGCGCCTCCCGCGTCAAGCAGGCGCGCCGACCTAACGTGGCATCGGTGAGGTGAGACATCGGGGAGGCCGAGATGCGAGCGCTGCGAGTCGTCGGGCTCGACGACGACGGCACATCGGTCATCTGTGAGGACCCTGTCCGTGGTGAGCGCTACGCGATTCCCTGTGACGAACGACTTCGCGCGGCGGCCCGCGGTGACGCGGCCCGCCTCGGCCAGATCGCGGCGGAGACCCAGACCCAGATGCGCCCACGAGAGATACAGGCCCGTATTCGCGCCGGTGAATCGGTCGAACAGGTCGCCAACGCGGCTGATATGCCGGTACACCGCATCGAACGGTTCGCCTATCCGGTGTTGCTTGAGCGCGCCCGCACCGCGGAGCTGGCCCAGCGGGCCCACCCGATCCGTGAGGACGGGCCTGATGTGCAAACTCTCGGTGAAGTCGTGACCCACGCCTTCACCCTGCGGGGTCAGGACTCCGCGGAGACGTCGTGGGACTCCTGGCGCGGCGAGGACGGCAAATGGATCGTCCAGCTGCAGTGGCAGGCCGGGCGGTCGGAGAACCGTGCGCACTGGACGTTCCACCCCGGCGCGCACGGCGGCACCGTGTCCGCGATCGATGACAACGCCATCGACCTGCTCGACCCGTCACCGAACCGCCCGTTGCGCACGGTCCGTCCTGTCACCGAGCTCGCGCGGCAGGCGCTGGAACTGGATCTCAAGGCACCGGCCCAGCCTGCGCGACAGGAGCGGGCCACCCCGCCGGCCCAATCTCCACGGCAGGCAACTCCTGCACCGGCCGAGCCTGCACGGCAGGCGCCGCAACCGGAGCCGGTCATCAGGCCGGAGCCTGCGGCAGACGGGGAACGGTCCCCGTCCACCGAGCCCGAACCGGTCACGGCGGCACAGCGGGCCAGCACTCCGGACGAGATCACGGTGGAGCCGGTCACACCGGCTTCCACCACGCCCAAGGCCACTGAGCCCCCGCCTGCCATCGAACCGGAACCGCCCGCCGCCGAGCAGCCTCCCGCCGAGCAGCCTCCCGCCGCGCGGGCGGCACAGCCCGACCAGCACAGCCGCAAGGCGGAGGCGCCGCCGAGGCGTGGCAAGAAGAACCATCCAATCGTCCCGTCCTGGGAGGATGTCCTGCTCGGAGTCCGCTCACAGCGCTGAGCCACCGACGGTCGGGGCCATGACAGGGTCGGGCTTGTCTCTCCGCAAGCCGGCGGGACAAGTCCGACCGGTCGCTCCTAGCTCTGGCGACTGCGCTTGACAGCCGCGATGTAGGCATTGGATTTCGGCAGATAGCTCAGAACGGCGGCGATGATGGCGACCACGTTGCCGATGAGGCCGACCACCGTTGAGACGCTCGCGCCGGTTGTCAGCGACAGCAGAGCCACCACGGCGATGATGGTCAGCACGATGCGGGCCCAGTTTCGGCCGGCCTTCAGCTTGAACGCGAACAGCGCGTACAGAGCGGCGACGATCACCGAGACCACCACCGCGACGGCGATCGCCGTGGTCGCCACCGCTTCGACCTGGTCGTCAGTGAGCGTCACGGTGGTGCCGCCCTACGCGAGGCCTCCGCGCAGGCTATCGATGATCGCCTGCTTCTGGCCGAGCACCATGAGTCCGCCAACCACGACGAGAGCCGCGGACAGCAGAAAAGCCCAGAAGGCCGCGATGATCTCGTTGGGCGGGGTCGGCGTCGCGGTGATGCCCCCGTTCGGGGATGGGGGTGCCGAGTAGGGTGGCATGGGTTGCTGTGCGCCCGGCTGTCCCGGGTCTGCGGGAGTTGGCACGGCGGCAAGCTACTCGCACTGGCCCAACCTGGCACTTCGAACGGCCAAACCGATATCAGCCACCATGCCGCGATGGGTCGAACGGCACAAACGCGACGTTCTGACGCTCACACCAGTTCGCCGCCTCGGCCTCGGTCAGCGGCGTGGCGCCCGAGGGCCACGTGAGACCGAGCCGGCTCCAGCCGTCGACGGACAACAGGTACAGCTCTCGCTCCCGGCTAGCCAGCAGGCGGCCGTCCGGAAACGCCATGGTGGCTTCGGTGCGCAGATAGCGCACTGGTGGCTTGCTGTCCATGGCGTCTCATGATGCCAGGCGGCCGGTCGCGGCACCGCTGCCCTGGAGCTTGACCTCGTGTGCGGTTGACATCGCAGCCTGCTTGCCTTGGGAAAAATCGGATGTCCTCGGCAGGCGCGCTCCGTATCGTCGAGGGTAATCACTAGGGGGTTTGTTCCATGAGTGCCGATGGTAGTCACCCGACTACTCGGAGTTCGTCCTTGGCTACGTTGGGTCGACTGTGGCCGTACGTTCGACCGCACCGGACGGCGCTGCTCGGTTCCGCGATCGCGGCACTGCTCGCGATGCTCTCTGGCCTGACGGTGCCACTGATCATTCAGAGAATCATCGACGGCCCCGTGGCCAGGGGTGAACTGGCATCACTGCCGTGGCTGATCGGTCTCGTGCTGCTGCTCGGCGTGACGGAGGCCAGCCTGTTCTACGTGCGCCGCAAACTGAACATTCGGCCGACCACCGCCATCGAGGCCAGGATGCGCGCGGACATCTACCACCACCTGCAGCGGCTTCCTGTCGCCTTCCACGACGGCTGGCAGTCCGGCCAGCTGCTGTCCAGGGCGGTCAACGACCTGGCCACGCTTCGGCGGTTCATCGCCTTCGCAGCGATTTTCCTGGTGGTCAACAGCCTGGTGCTCGTGATCGGCGTCGGCACACTGATGGTTCTCTCGCCGACACTCGGTCTCGTGCTGGTGTGCTGCGGCACGCCGCTGATGGCGCTGTCCTACCTTTTCGAGACGAAATACAAGGTCATCGCCCGCAGAGCACAGGACCAGTCCGGTGATCTCGCCACCACGGTCGAGGAGTCGGTGCTCGGGATCCGGGTGCTCAAGGCGTTCGGCCGTGGTAGTCACCTCGCGAGGGCCTTCGCTGCCGAGGCTCGCGAGTTACGGCACACCGAGCTGGCGAAGGCGCGGACGATGGCCATGCTGTGGGGGGTGCTCGTCGCACTGCCCGAACTGGCCATCGCGGGCGAGATCCTGCTCGGTGGCCTCGGTATCGCTGACGGCAGCCTCACGGTCGGCACCCTGGTTGCCGCCATCACCGTCAGCACCTACCTCCGCTGGCCGTTCGACTCGATCGGCTGGCTGCTCGCCGAGACGAACATGGCGGCGTCGGCCTGTGAGCGGTACTGGGAGGTGCGCGACGTGGTCAACACGATCACCGATCCGGCCAGGCCGACACCGCTGCCTGTTCCGGTCCATGGCCACCTGCGCTTGGAGGACGTGCGGTTCGGCTACGGCGACGGCCGCGAGGTGCTCAACGGCGTGACGCTGGAGGTCCGGCCCGGTGAGACGGTGGCCCTTGTCGGGGCGACCGGTTGCGGCAAGAGCGCGCTCACCGCGTTGGTTCCGCGATTAGCCGACGTCACCGGCGGACGGATCACCGTGGACGGCGTGGACATCCGCGACCTCGCACTCGTCGACCTGCGACGGGTGGTGGCGATAGCGTTCGAGGAACCAGTCCTGTTCTCCGCGAGTGTCCGGGAGAACGTGGCATTGGACGGGACGCACGCCGACGATGCCGACATCCGTCGTGCGCTGCACGTGGCGCAGGCCGAGGAGTTCGTCGACGCGTTGCCGTGGGGCCTGGACACCCGGGTCGGGGAGCAGGGCTTGTCCCTGTCCGGTGGCCAACGCCAGCGGCTCGCGCTCGCCCGTGCCGTCGTCGGCAGGCCGGCCGTACTGGTGTTGGACGACCCGCTTTCCGCATTGGACGTGCACACCGAACGAGAGGTGGAGCGGGCGCTGCGCGAGGTGTTGCGCGAGGTGACCTCGCTCGTGGTGGCTCATCGGCCGAGCACCGTGCAACTCGCTGACAGGGTGGCGCTGCTTTCCGGTGGCCGGATCGCCATGGTCGGCACTCATTCGGAACTCCTGGCCAACAGCTCGGAATATCGCCACCTTCTGTCCACAATGGACAAAAACAAGGAGGTGGCTGTCCCGTGACGGCACCAGACGACCAGCAGTCCTGGCACGGCGTCGCCGTCGAGGAGATCGAGGAGATCGACAAAGTCGTCAGCGCCAGGCTGCGGGCGAGATCCGGGCGACTGCTGTGGTCACTGCTGCGCCCGCATCGGTGGTGGAGCCTTGTGGCACTGGCGTTCGTCGCCGTGGAGAACGGGGCACAGCTGGCCGGCCCGCTGCTGATCGCGACGGCGATCGACAGTGGGGTAACGGGAGTCCTCGCCGGCCGGCCCGCCACGCTGGCCTGGTGTGTCCTCGGCTACGCCGGCTGTGGTCTGCTGTCCGCGTCGGCCAAGTACGGCTTCGTGCGGCTGTCCGGGCGCATCGGCCAGGACCTGCTGCTGGACATCCGGCAGCGAGTGTTCCGACACGTGCAGCGGCTGTCGGTGTCCTTCCACGAGTCGTACACGTCGGGCAAGGTGATCTCCCGGTTGACCACGGACATCGAGTCGATCGCCGACCTGATGGACATGGGTCTCGACGGCCTGTTCAGCGCACTGGTCACGGTGGTCGGCGTCGCGGTCACGATGCTCGTCCTCGACCTGCGGTTGGCACTGGTGGTACTTGCCGGGTTCCTTCCGCTCGTGCTGCTCACCCGATGGTTCCGGCGGCGCTCGCACCGCGCCTACCGGGCGACCACGAGTGCCGTCGCCAGGGTGATCGTGCAGTTCGTCGAGACGATGAACGGGATTCGCGCGGTACAGGCGTTCCGAAGGGAGCACAGGAACGCGGCCATCATGCGCGTGGTCAACCGCGACTACCGCAACGCCAATCTCGCAGCGCTCGAGGTGATGGCACGCTACACGGCGGCGGTGCGACTGGTTGGCAACGTATCCATGGCGATCGTGCTGGCGTGGGGCGCACTGCGCGTAGCCGGTGGCGACCTGCGGCTCGGTGTGCTCGCCGCATTCGCCCTGTATCTCAGGCGCTTCTACGACCCCCTTGACGACCTGGCGATGCTGTTCAACTCCTACTCGGCCGCCATCGCCGCGCTGGAGAAGCTGTCCGGGGTGCTCGAGGAGGAACCGGCGGTCGCCGAGCCGGCACACCCGGTGTCGCCGCCGACCGCCGGTGCCCGGGGCGAGATCCGCTTCTCCGGCGTCGAATTCCGGTACCGGCCGGACACTCCCGTCGTGCTGCCCGAGTTCGACCTGCTGATACCGGCTGGTCAGACGGTAGCGGTGGTTGGGGCTACCGGAGCGGGCAAGTCGACCCTAGCCAAGCTGATCGCCCGGTTCTACGACCCGTCCCGCGGGCAGGTGCTTCTGGACGGCGTCGACCTGCGCCGGGTCGCCGACGCCGACCTCAGGGCGGCGGTGAGCATGGTGACCCAGGAGAACTTCCTGTTCTCCGGATCCGTGGCCGACAACATCGCGCTCGGTCGACCCTCTGCGACGAGAGCGGAGATCGAGTCGGCCGCGGCCGAAGTCGGTGCCCACGAGTTCATCGTGGCCTTACCCGACGGATACGACACCGACGTGCGCAAGCGTGGCGGGCGGCTGTCCGCGGGACAGCGGCAGTTGGTGGCCTTCGCGAGGGCGCTGCTCGCGGACCCGACGGTGCTTGTGCTCGACGAGGCCACCTCCAGCCTCGACGTGCCAACCGAACGCGCCGTGCAGGCCGCGCTGGAAACCGTGCTCGCCGAGCGTACGGCGCTGATCATCGCCCACCGACTGTCCACGGTCCTGATCGCCGACCGGGTGCTCGTCGTGGAGGGCGGTCGGATCGTCGAGGACGCGGCGCCGGCGGACCTGGTCGGCGGCGCCGGCCGGTTCGCCGATCTGCACCGGGCATGGTTGGCGTCACTGGCCTGAGCGTCGGCCGGACACAGCACGGCCGGCGCGAGGGCGCTCAGCCGAGCAGGCTGAACAGCAGGGCAGTCCAGGCAAGCACGATTCCGCCGGCCACGCCGAGCGCGACCCAGCGCCAGATCGGGATACCCCGAGCGAGCCACACCGACGGCGCAAGGCCCGCGGCCACCACGATATTGGTGACAGTCGCCACCAGCGGGCTCGCCTGCGCGAGGGTGAGGGAAAGGGAGATCAGGGCGATCATGACGACGACCGCTGTCGCGGCGGTGACCGTGAGTCCGGTGGCCCATGGGGTCGGCTCGTCGGAGCCCTCGGCATCCAGGGCCGTGCGCGCCGGGAGCGGGGCCTTCCGCGGTGGCGCCGGTTGGACCGTGCTTACCGAGCCGGACACCGGATCGGCATAGCTGACAACGACGCCGAGCTCGGTGGCCAGCCTTCTGGCAAGCTGAAGTCCCCGCCGTGACACCAGGTCCCCAGCGGTCGATCCGACCGGCTGGTGGTCGCGTGGGACCAGGATGCCCGCCACCTGTGCCCATTCGTGGAGTGATTCCGTCAGGTCGCCGGTGAGCGCCAGCGTGGCGGGGTCGACATCCCGCCAGCTGGTGCCGTCATGCCCGACCAGCACCGCACGTCCGGCTCGGGCACGCAGTTCCATGGGTGGCTCCTCAGCAGACTCGTCCGGCTCCGGCTCCACCGGCGCGCTCACGAGGCCCTCAATGTATAGAAGACAACGGCTGCCGCCGTAGCCACGTTCAGCGAATCCACACCGTCGACCATGGGGATGCGCACGGCGAGGTCAGCGGCTCCGATCGCCTCCTCGGTCAGCCCCTCCCCTTCGGAACCGAGCAGCACCGCCACCTTCCCACCAACCAGGTCGCAGTCCCTCAGCGCGCGGGCATCTCGTCTTGGTGTCAAGGCGGCAACGGTGAAGCCGTTGCGCCGCAA
This sequence comes from Kutzneria sp., assembly GCA_019239965.1. GTDB lineage: Bacteria > Actinomycetota > Actinomycetes > Mycobacteriales > Pseudonocardiaceae > Kutzneria. The sequence continues at coordinate 49,640 of JAFAZC010000073.1, forward strand.
CAGGTCGATACTCGCGGGCCATGGAGACAACGACCCGAAGGGGACCCGGAGCACATGCCCCATCGAGACTCGGACGCTGCGCCGGTACAACGGGTCGGCACACCCGGCGCCGAGCAGGACGCCGTCGACGCCGAGCGCAGCCGCATTACGGAACAGCGACCCGAGGTTCTCGTGGTCGCCGATTCCCTCGAGCACGGCGAGCACCCGGGATTTCGCGATCAGCTCCTCGGCGCGGGCTTGTGGGGCCCGGTCGGCGGCGGCCAGCACGCCGCGGTTGAGGTGGAATCCCACCACCTCGGCCATGATCTCCGGCGAGACGGTGTACGCCGGCACATCGACAGCGGCCAGATCGTGCTTCAGGTCGGCGATTCTGTGCGGCACGCCGAGCAGCCCACGCAATGGGTACGGCGAGGCCAGCAACCGGCGCACCACAACGACTCCCTCGGCGATGACCAGTCCCC
>JAFAZC010000137.1 GCA_019239965.1 Kutzneria sp.
CCACCTGAGGCCCCTCCCGTCCCTGCGACCAGGAACAACAGTGGAAAGCTGGGCAGACCAGCGGCTACCTCACGCCCGAAACCCGACGGTCAGCTGTCGCCTGCCACGCCGACCACCCAGAACCCGCATCGGTGGATCGAGGCTTAGGTCCGGGTCGCTACGGGCCAAATCGGTACTTCAGAGCCTTGAACGGTAAGAATGCGGTTCTTATCCTGTGACGTCAGGACCGGCCGTCGGCCGCGTCCAGATGCTGCGCGATCCGATCCCGCAACGGCAGTCGGGTCAGCGCGGCCTCGATATCGGTGACCACTCGACTCAGCGGGTAGGGGATCTCGGCCTCCAGGTCCGCCCACGCCGCTTCGGTCGCCCGCCACTCGGCTTCCAGCAACGGCAGCAATGCCTCAGCACGGCCAGTGAGCGCAACCACCCGGGTGCGCGCGTCAGCGCCCGGACTGGTGCTCACCAACCCCGCACGTTTCAAGGCGTTCACCGTCTGACTCATCGCCGAGTGGGTGACGTCGAGGGCTTCGGCGAGCTGCAGAATGGTCAGGGAGCCGCCGCGGCCGAGCCGGATCAGCGGCATGGTGAGCCGGGGCCGTACACCGACCACCCCCCGCTCGTCGTAGAGCCGGGCGATCTCATCGTCCATGGCGCTGAGCAACAGCCGCAACGGACGCAAGCCGCCTTGACGCGTGGGGTCACCACGGTCGCTCGACATGGCCATCCGCATAGTATAACAGCCCTTACATAAGGGCTGTTATACTATGGGTGTGCCTGACTCGATGCTGCCCGAACCGGTGAGTGCCGCCCTGCGGCACGGAACACGCAGTGTGCTGGTGGACGCCGCGGCACTGGATGCGGTTCGGGACCGTTTCGACCATGAGCAGGCAGCGTCCCTCGCCCATTACCTGCGGATTTCCCAGTCCGCCAACACCGTGCGCGCCTACCGGTCGGACTGGCTGGCGTGGTCGGCATGGTGCGTGGCCGAAGGCCGCACGGCACTGCCGGCCGACCCGCTGGACGTCGCTGTGTACCTCGCGGCAGCCGCCGACGCGGTGCGGGCCGACGCCAACGATGTCTCGCGGCCGGCGTTCAGCCCGGCGACCCTGGACCGCAAGGCCGCCGCGATCGCGGCGATACACGCCGCCAACGGCCTGCCCTCCCCCACCCGGTCTGACGTGGTGCGGCTGACCCTGCGCGGTATCCGCCGGGCACGCAACGCCCAACCGACCCGGAAGCGACCGGTGCTGCTGGGAACCCTTGAGGCGCTGCTCGCCGAGCGCCCCGAGGACGGGTGGCCGACCGGGGTGGCCCGCCGGCGAGACGCCCTGCTGCTCCTGATGGGTTTCGCGGGCGCACTTCGCCGCGAGGAGTTGGCCGCGCTGACCACCGACGCGGTCGAGGTAGGCGCCGACGCCCGCATGGGAGAGCCACTGCTCACGGTCGACCTGGGCGTCACCAAGACCGACCCGACCGGCGTTCATCACCAACAGGTCGTGCTCCCCCGTGGTGGACGCCCGCACACGTGTCCGGTCTGTGCGTTCGCCGACTGGACCGACGTGCTGCGGACACACTCCGAGTCCGGTCATGAGGGACTGCGACGCTGGCTCACCGACACTGAGGGCGTGCCGCGGACCGTGCACCGCTGCCACACCTACGTCCCGGCGGACATGCCCCGCCAACCGCTGTTCCCCTCCGTTAGCCGACATGGTCGGCTCGGCCAGCGGCCGATGACCGGCCGTGCCGTGGCGGATCTGATCAAACGTCACGCCACGCGCGCCGGACTGGACCCGACACTGTTCTCCGGGCACTCGCTGCGCGCGGGCTTCGCCACGCAGGCCGCGCTGGGCGGAGCCACCGACCGCGAGATCATGCGGCAGGGCCGCTGGACCAACCCGCGCACCGTGCACCGCTACATCCGCACGGCCAACCCACTCGACGACAATGCGGTCACCAAGCTCGGACTCTGAACACCACCGACAACCTTCGGGTCCTCATCCCACCATCACACGCCGCGCGCCCACCACCGGGGCCGGGGCGAAGTCCCGTTCTGACCGGGCGACAACCGCCGCGGCCAGCGAGTTGCCGACGACATTGATCGCGGTGCGCGCCATGTCGACGATGAAGTCCACGCCCACCAACAGCGCGATTCCCTGTGGCGGCAGCCCGATGGTGCTGCCCGCGGCGATGAGCACCACGATCGAGGCCGACACGACCCCGGCCATACCCTTGGACAGCACCACGAGAACGAGGGTCATCGCCAACAGGGCGGGGATACTGGTGTTGGCGCCGTAGGCATTGGCCAGAAACACCAATGCCACGCCCTGGTACAGGGCCGAACCATCGGTGTTGAACGAATATCCCAGCGGCACCACCAGCGAGGTGATCGACCGGCCGATGCCGAATGACTCCAGGCGGCTCAGCAGCGGTGCGAGCACGGCCTCGGAACTGCGGGTGATGAACGCCAGACCGATCAGGTCCACAGTGGATCGCAGTAGCCCCAGATAGGGCACGCCGAACATCATGGCGATGGCCGGAAACACCACACCGACGACGATGGCCAGACCCACATAGACCACGGCGACGAACCCGAGCAGGCTCGCCAGGCCCCCGAAACCGTAGTGCGCGACGTCGTAGCCGATGAAGCCGAGCACACCGACCGGCGCGAGCCTGATGACGTATCCCACGATCCGAAACATGATCGACGACCACGAGTCGAGCACCGCGCGGACCGGAGCGGCGGCCTCCCCCAGCGACGCCATCGCGACCCCGACGAGCAGGGCGAACACCACCACCGCCAACAGATTCCCCTCCGAGAAGGCGGCCAGGATGTTCTTCGGCACCGCGTCCAGCAGCAGTTTGCGGAAATCGATGCCGTGGGAGATGCCGGTCAGCGATGACGTGCTGGCCTGGCCGACTGGGGCGCCGACGCCGATTCCGGTCACCTTCCCGAGTGTCACGGCGATGACCAGGATGACAGTCGTCACGACCTCGAAATATAGGATCGCCTTGCCGGCGACCCTGCCCACCTGCCGCACCGACTCCATGCGCGCGATACCGAGCACGATCAGCGGGAACACCAGGGGCACGACCACCATCTGCACCAGATTCAGGAACACGTCCCCGAGGATCTTCACCTGCTCCCCGACCGCCGGCGCGACCGTGCCGAGGACAGCGCCCAGGACGACGGCGACGACCGCCTGGACCCCCACCGGGACTCGCCACCACCGACGACGACGAGCCGGTGTGTCCTCCCCGATCGGGGACGTACTCCCGGCGCCGGGCCCGACGGGGTCCACGTCGTCGACCATGATTCCTCCGATGCGCTGAGTTCCGCGTATTGGTAGGTGAGCGGGTGGCTGTTGTCAAGGTCCCTCGGACCGGCCGGAACCGCGTGGCCGGCCGGCCACGGATAAGATTGGCGGCGCTCGGCCGCTCGTGTGCGCCGGCCAGCGACGAAAGACTCGAGCCTGACCGTGACGAGGCCGTCTGAAAGGAATCCCGTGACCACCCAGATCGAAACACTCGAATTCCAGGCCGAGGCGCGCCAGCTCCTGCAGTTGATGGTGCATTCGATCTATTCCAACAAGGACACCTTCCTGCGCGAGCTGATCTCCAACGCCTCCGACGCGTTGGACAAATTGCGGTTGGAATCGTTTCGCGACAAAGATCTCGAGGTCGACACCTCTGATCTGCACATCGACATCGAGATCGACAAAGAACAGCGGACGCTCACCGTACGGGACAACGGCATCGGCATGTCCCGCGACGAGGTCGTCCACCTCATCGGCACCATCGCCAAGTCCGGCACCGCCGAGTTCCTGCGCAAGATGAAGGAAGCGAAGGACGCCGTCGCCTCACAGGAGCTCATCGGCCAGTTCGGGGTCGGCTTCTACGCCAGCTTCATGGTCGCCGACAAGGTCGCCCTGCTGACAAGGCGGGCCGGCGAGGACAGCGCGACCCGGTGGGAGTCCAGCGGCGAGGGCACCTACACCATCGAGTCGGTCGACGACGCGTCCCAGGGCACCGCGGTCACCCTGCACCTCAAGCCGGAGGACACCGAAGACCACCTGTTCGACTACACCGCCGAGTGGAAGATCAAAGAGATAGTCCAGCGGTATTCGGACTTCATCACCTGGCCGATCCGGATGGACGTCGAACGCGCGGGTAAAGACGGCGAGACGACGCGCGAAACCGAGACCATCAACTCGATGAAGGCCCTGTGGGCGCGGCCGAAGGACGATGTCACCGACGACGAGTACAACGATTTCTACAAGCACGTCAGTCACGACTGGAACAACCCGCTGGAAGTTATCCGTGTCCAGGCGGAGGGGACGTTCGAATACCAGGCTCTGCTCTTCATTCCCTCGCACGCGCCACTGGACCTCTTCATGCGGGAACGCAAGCGGGGCGTCCAGCTCTACGTCAAGCGCGTGTTCATCATGGACGACTGCGAAGCACTCATGCCGGAGTACCTCCGGTTCGTCAAGGGCGTCGTGGACGCGCAGGATCTCTCGCTCAACGTGTCGCGGGAAATCCTCCAGCAGGACCGCCAGATCCAGCTGATGCGACGGCGCCTTGTCAAAAAGGTGCTGTCCACGGTGAAGACCATGATGACCGATCACGCCGAGCGGTACACGACGTTCTGGAAGGAGTTCGGCCCGGCCGTCAAGGAAGGGCTGCTCAACGACTTCGAGAACCGCGACGCGATCCTCGACATCTGCTCCTTCTCCTCCACGCATGACCCGCAGGCCCCAGTCACCCTGCGCCAGTACCTGGACCGCATGAAGGACGGACAGAGCACCATCTACTACATGACCGGCGCGTCCCGGTCGATCATCGAGAGCTCCCCGCACATGGAGGCCTTCCGCGCCAAGGGCCTCGAGGTGCTGATCCTGACCGACCCGATCGACGAGATGTGGGTCGAGTCGGTCACCGAGTTCGACGGCAAGCAGTTCCAGTCGATCGCCAAGGGGCAGGTCGACCTCGACACGGACGAGGAGAACAAGGACGGCGACGCCGACCGCGAAGAGCAGAAGAGAGACTTCGCCGACCTGCTGTCGTGGATGACGACCCAGCTGGCCGACGACGTGAAGAAGGTACGGCTGTCCTCGCGGCTGACCACCTCGCCGGCCTGTGTGGTGGGAGATGCCAACGACGTCACGCCCACCCTGGAGAAGATGTACCGGGCGATGGGGCAGGACATGCCGCGCATCAAGCGGATCCTCGAGCTCAACCCGACCCACCCGCTGGTCAGTGGCCTGCGGGACGCCCACCGCGAGAACACCGACGAGGCCGGCCTGGCCGAAACCGCCGAGTTGCTGTACGGCATGGCGCTGCTCGCCGAGGGCGGTGAACTGGGTGACCCCGCCCGGTTCACGCACCTGTTGGCCAATCGGCTGGCCAAGGCCCTGTGAGATCGCCGCGGGCCCTGGGGATCAAACGCGTCCCAGGGCCCGCGGTGATCAGGGGTTTCCCGCTGCCCCGACTAGGATCCAGACCGTGTTCACTCCCGAAGAGCGGCAACGACTGCGCGAGGGCCTGGTCGCCGCGGCGCACGCCGACACCCGCGTCACCGGTGCCGCGCTGACCGGATCCGCCGCGGTCGGCCGGGAAGACCAGTGGTCGGACATCGACCTCGCGCTGTGCGTTGCCGCCGAAGCGGACCGGACACAGGTGATCGCGGACTGGACCGACCGCATGTATCGGCAGTACGCCTGTGTACACCACATGGACGTCGTCAGAGGCGCCACCGTATACCGGGTTTTCTTGCTGTCCAGCACGCTGCAGGTCGACATCGCCTTCTGGCCGGAAACCAAGTTCGGTGTGACCGCCCCGACCTTCAGGCTGCTGTTCGGAACCGCCAACGACCGCCCGGCGGCACCGCGGACTCCCGCCACCGACCTGGTCGACATGGGGTGGCTTCTCGCGCTGCATGCCCGGTCCAGTATCGCCCGCGGCAGGGCATGCGCGAGCGGGTACTGGCCCTGATCTGCCTGCGACACGGCGTGCCCGCCGTCCAGGGCCGAGGAGTCGACAGCCTTCCCCGGGACGTCACCGGCGCGCTCACCGAGACGCTCGTGCGCACAGTGGACGTGGCCGAGCTGCGCCGCGCGTTCGCTGTCGTCACCGACACTCTGCTCCGCGAGACCACGCTGGTTGATCGTGAGCTTGCGGCCCGTCTGTGCGGGCCGCTGAAGGAACTGGCCAGCTAACACGCGCCTGAGGTGATGCCAGCGGACGGGTCCGCGTGTTCACGCGCCCAACGACAATGGTGCTCCGGCGGTGGCCGTGTGACATGGCATTCCCAGCACACTTGCCCGATACTCCGGAAAGGACCGCCACCATGGCTGAGCTCGAACAGAACAAGCACACAGCGCGAGCTTTCGTCGAATTGGTACTCAACGACAAGCGACCAGCCGAGGCTGTGGCCAAGTACGTCGGCGCCACCTACATCCAACACGACCCGCAGGCTCCGGACGGTATCGCGGGATTCGTCCGGTTCCTCACCGAATTCCTCGCCCAGTTCCCGCAACTCACCGTCGAGATCAAGCGCATGGCGGCCGACGGCGACCTCGTCGTCGTGCACAGCCGGATGACCACATCACCGCGGGATCCCGGCAGCGCCCTGGTGGACATCTTCCGATTCGACGACGGCAAGATCGTCGAGCACTGGGACGTCATACAACCGGTGCCCGAGACCGCCGCGAACGACAACACGATGTTCTGACGACTCGTCCGGTCACCACGTCACCGGGAGACTGCTGATCGCTCGGATTATGGTGCCGGACCGCCAGGTGATCTCCTCCGCCGGTACCGCCAGCCGCAGACCGGGCAGCCGGGTGACGAGGGTACCGATCGCCACCCGAAGCTCCATCCGCGCCAACTGTGCCCCGAGGCAGTGGTGCACACCGTGCCCGAAGGCCAGGTGCGCGCCGGCGTTGGCCCTGCTGAAGTCGACTCTGCGCGCGTCGGGGAACACCGCCTCGTCCTGGTTGGCCGCCATGGACCCGGGAAGCACGGACTCGCCCGCTTTGACCAGTGTTGCGCCGATCTGGACGTCCTCGGTGGCCATCCGGGCGAACAACGCGGCCGGCACGGTCAGCGGCAGGGCCCGCAGGAGTTCCTCCACCGCCTTGGGTATCAGTTCGGGCGTGGCACGTATCTGGTCGAACAGCGCCGGATTGGCCAGCAGCGTGTAGCTCATGTTGACGATGGTGTTGGCGGTGGTCTCGTAGCCGGCGACCAGGATCGCCAGACTGAGCCCGACCAGCTCTCGCTCGGTCAGCCGGTCCTCGGTGTCGCGCATATGCACCAGCGCGCTGATCAGATCGTCCCCAGGTTGGTCGCGACGCAGCGCCACCAATTCGCTGACGTAGGCCCTGATCTCCCGTTCGGCGGCCTCCACCTCCTCCGGCGAGCGGTGCCCAGTGGACAGCAGCGTCGATGACCACTCACGGAACCGCGCGCGGTCGGTGTAGACCACACCGAGCAGCTGGCACAGCACGGTAATCGGCAACGGCATGGCCAACGACTCGATCAGGTCCGCCGGCGGGCCCTGCCGCCGCACCGCGTCCACCATCTCCTCGGCGACGCCCTGCGTCCACTCCCTGAGCCGCTCCACCCGGCGTGCGGTGAACGCGCCGGCCACCACTCGACGCACCCGCGTGTGTTCCGGCGGATCCATGGACAGCAACGTGTCCGGCGTGTTGGGGGCCAACAGCACCCGCGGCTCATCGGGGCCGACCACCGCCGCGCGGCTGAACCGCGGGTCGACCAGGACGGCCTTGACATCCTCGTACCGGGTGGCCAGCCAGGCGGGCGGCCCGAACGGGAGCCGTACCCTGGTCAACCCGGCCCCCTCCCGCGCCTGGCGGTAGGCGGGCACCAGTTCCAGTCCCCGCGGGGTGCCGAACGGATAGGGCACCGGCTCCTCGTGGACGACCACGGCGACCCGTCCTTTCCTGTCGCGCTCTACCGGTATGCGTAGTCCGCCGCGCTTCGGCCCCCTGCCTGGTAGTTGTCCCACCGCGGGGGATTACCGGTCGGATTGTCACCGAGGATCGTCACACGCTGACCGATTCGCTGCTCGGTGTAGTCATTCACCGCATAGTGCTGTGTGGCGCGATTGTCCCACATCGCCACAGATTCCGGGGCCCAGCGATAACGACACGCGAATCGAGGCTCCTCGGCGAAGGTGAAGAGATACTCGAGCAGCATTTTGCTCTCACGCGGGCTGAGTTGCGGGATATGAGAGGTGTAGAGCCGGTTCACATACAGGGAACGGCGTCCTGTTTCCGGGTGGATCCGCACCACTGGGTGTTCGGTCCGTCGTTCGGAGGTTTCGCCCGGATACTTGATGACGTGGATTGCCGTCAGGCCGTCGAGAAGCTCCCGCAGAGGCTGCGACAGCGACTCGTAAACCAGGTACTGATTGCTCCACATGGTGTCCCCGCCCATCGGCGGACACAGCTTCAACTGCAGCACCGAGAGGATCGGTGGGCTGGGCTCACACGTGTTGTCGGTGTGCCACACGTCAGCCTTGAAGCCGCCCTTCGAGTCCAGAACGACGATCTCAGGATGCCCGTCCAGCTTGGGGATGAACGGATGGATCTCCGGCTCACCGAAACGGCGGGCGAACGCGATGTGTGTCTCGGGGGTCAGGGCGTGTTGGTTCGGAAAAAACAGGACCAGGTATTTCAGGAGAAGCTCGTGGATCTGTTCGAAATCGCCGTCGGTCACGGACGCGAGGTCGACGTCATGAACTTCCGCGCCGAGCGCGCCAGACACCGGATGCACGTCCAGGCGATTTCTGGTGCTATTACTCATGTTCCCCTTCTCCCCTGGAGATCGGATTTGACGTCGCGGCCTTTCCTTGACTCCCATCGGCCACCGGTGCCACACTCGGATGTGCCGTGCGGAATAACGCACTGCTCCTTCCACGATAGTCGATGGGGAGTTGACGCGACATGGCTGCCGAGGATTCCAGTGCATCGTTGATGAAAATGATCGACCTCGTCACGCCTTTCGCGGTGCGCTGCGCCGTGACGCTGGGACTGCCCGACCTGATCGCCTCCGGCACGACCGAGCTGGCGGATCTGGCGGCCAAGACCGGCACGGACTCCGACGCCCTGCGCCGCCTGCTGCGCCACCTCGTTGGCGTGGGGCTTTTCACCCGGTCCTCCTCCGGCTCCTACGGCACGACCGACCTCTCCGACCTGCTGCTGGACGACGGCGAGGGTAGGAACTGGCTGCGGGCGTGGCTGGACCTGGAGGGGCCGGGCGCCAAGATGGACATGGCGTTCTCCGGAATGCTCCACTCCATCCGCACCGCCGGGCCCTCCTACGCCCAAGTGCACGGTCGCTCGTTCTGGGATGACGTCGCCGCCGCGCCGGCGTTCAGTGAGTTTTTCAACGACGTGATGGCCGCGCACACCTGGCAGACGGCCCCTCAGCTGGCCAGCGAGTACGACTGGGCACCAGTCCGTCGCGTCGTGGACGTCGGCGGCGGTACCGGCGCCTTGCTCCGCGTACTGCTGCGGGCCCACCCCCACCTGCACGGCACAGTCGTTGATCTGCCGTCGGCCATCCCCGGCGCCAGGTCCGCGTTCGCGCAGGCTGGTCTCGCCGACCGCGCCGAGGTTGTCGCCGGCAGTTTCTTTGACCCGCTTCCGCCGGGCGCCGACGTGTACGTGGTGTCCCGGGTGCTGACCGACTGGGACGACCACAGCGCTCGCACGATCTTGCGCCGCTGCGCGCAGGCGGCAGGCGACAACGGCAAGGTGTTGATCGTGGAGGTGCTGCCCGGCGTCGAGCATGCCAAGAAGAACTCCTCGTTCGATCTGCAGATGCTGGTACTGCTCGGCGGGCGGGAGCGGACGGTGGCCGATTTCGGGGCCCTTGCCCGAGAAGTGGGGTTGTCCGTCAGCTGGTCGCGAACGTGGGACGACGGCCTGACCTTCGTGGAGTGTGTGCCGGCGGGCAGTGCGGCGGCCAGCTGAGACCTCCACCCCGAGCGCGCCGGTCATGACTCGCACCATCGCGCCGATTCGTCATGCGCACGGGCCGGCGGTGAGGGCAGTCGGCGTGCGCGGAAGTCGTGCAGGCCGAGCTGGCACAAGCGGTCCAGCATCGACAACGGCCGCATGTGCAGGCCCGACATGTTGTAGGTCACGGTGCGCAGCAGCCGCGGATTGGCGGTCGTCCGGCGCACCGCCCGGCGCCCCAGGGCCCGGCCGACGCGCGAGGTGCTCGTGATCATCGTGGTGGCCCGGTGGCTCATCTGGTCAACCTCGATCAGGTTGACCACCCGCTGCTGTCCGTACTCCCGCAGTGCCGCGTCGACCGCGTCGGCGTCCATGACGCCGTTGCGCAGGATGTGCGCACACAACTGGGCCGCGAGGCACTGAGCATCGGTGAACGAACTGTTCATGCCCTGTGCCGCCATCGGATGTACCGCGTGGCCGGCTTCCCCGAGCACCGCAAGGCCCGGCACGCTCAGGTGCGGTGCGACAAACCGAGGAACCGCCAGTAGTTGTCTGCTGTTCAGGCCGGCGAGCGCTGGTTCGACCAGCGGCCGCAGCGACGGCACATCGGTCAGCACCAGCCGGAGCCATGCGGCCAACTCCGCCGGTCCGAATCCCCTCAGCTCATCGGCCCTGATCTGGATGTAGAGCCGGATTCTGTTCCCCGGCAACGGGTAGCACAGCCTTAGCCCGCGGTCGGTCACGTACGCGGACAGGTCAGTCGGCGTCTGCGCGGGGTCGCGGATCTCGAACGACACCAGGCGGTGTGAATAGTCCGCCCGGCGCGGCTGGATCCCGACCGCGCGGCGCAGCTTCGACGACAGGCCGTCAGCGGCGATGACCATGGCGGCACGGACGTCGTATTGCCGGTCGCCGTCGCTGACACGGACTCCCTCGACCCGCCCGGACGTGCCGAACAACGGCTCGCACACCCCGACGCCGCGGCGCAGCTCCACGCTCGGTCCGAGACTGTCCGACAGCGACTGGAGTATGACGGGGTAGTCGTGTGTGGCCAGCGACTGGTTCCCGGCGGGAAGCTGGCCGTAGTCCAGCCTGAGCAACGGGTCTCCATGCGGATCGCGGACGACCAGGTCGGTGAGGTGGACCGCGCCGCGCTCGTCGAGGCGGCGCTGCACTCCCCAGGACCGCAGCAGTGCCAGCGCGCCGGGTTGGAGTACCTCTCCCTTCGGCACGTTCGCCGGCTGCCGGCGTTTGTCGACCACGAGGACCCGTAGTCCGAGGTTGCCCAGCGCGCAGGCCGCGGCCAGTCCCCCCGCGCCGGCACCGCACACCACCACGTCCTGGTTCATGACACGGCCCGCCGTTGCGCGGCGGCCCGGAACCGGGCGAGCGCGCGCAGAGCCAACCCGTCGGTTAGGCCGCCGTTGGGATAGCGTGAGGCGTTCCTGACAAAGTCGCTGATCGCGGCCGCCGGCCAGTGGCCCGTGGGCTGTCGCGCGTCCAGCAGCCAGGCGACGCCCCGCCGGATCCGCGGATCGTCGGATCCGAGTCCGGCGGCGAGCAGGGCACGCACTGCCCACCCGGTCTCCTCCACCGTGCCTGGTGCGGTGCTGTCACCGGTGCTCCAGGAGCCGTCCGGCAATTGGGCGCGCATCAACCAGTCACGGGCCCGCACCGCGACCGGATGCGCCGCAAGCCCCGTCCTGACAAGGGTCTCCAGGACAACCGAGGTGCCGGCGGTGAACGTGCGGTACCACAGTGAGTCGAACGAACCGTCGCCGCGCTGGGTGGTCAGCAGCCACCGGATCGCCTTGCTCACCCGACGGTCCTCGGTGGACACACCGGAATCCAGCAGAGCGTTGACGGCCTGTGTGGTGATGTGCGGGCAGGGTCCACAGTTGTCCACCCGCGTGTTGCGCACACACAGGCTCCACGAACCACGGCTGTCCTGCTGCGAGGACAGCCACCGCACACCGCTGCGCACATCGTCGTCGTCCTGGCCGCCGGGCATCCTCGCCAACGCGGAGACGACCTCGGCGCTTTCCAACGACACCGGCCAGCCACGAGCACCGGACCAGCTCCAGAAGCCCGGCTGGCAACCGAAAGCGGTGAAAGGCCGGTGCTGTTGACGGGCATGGAACATCGCCTTCACCGGCTCCAACCGGCCATCACCCGCGTATCCCGCCTCGATCAGACCCGAGGCCGCGTACGACGACCACGTCAGATCCAAGGGGATCATGTTCCACGAGCCGTCCGGGTTGGCTTGGGAGCGCAACCATTCGACGCTGGAGGCCACAAGGTCCGGAGCGGCTCCGGCCCGCACGAGAGCCCTGCAGATCAGCCCGCACGCCCACGGGTCCTGGCTGAACTCGCCGGTTCGCCCCTCGTGCTCGTAGATCTGTCTGAGCACGGACAGAATCGCCGGGCGCGCCATCGCGTTCACCAGTCGGCACACCGGCCCCTGCCGCCGCTGTCGCGCCTGGGCGAGGGCGGCGGCGCCGACGATCGGGGCACGGAAGTCGGTCAGGACACGGAACAGGGGCGGAAACAGTGCCAGCTCCCCCGGGATCCTGGGCAGGGTGGCGGGGTCGAGCCAACCGGCGAGCACGAAGAACTGCCGACAGGCCGCCGCCATGTCCCGGTGGTCGATGGCGTCGATGCCCCCGAATGCGTCCAGCCACGCCAAGCCCGCCCGTACCGTCTTCTCCGCGGCCCTCGGGGCGAGCACATGCAGGGCCGCGGTGGCCACCGCGGTGGGGCCCGCCTCCGGGGCGACACCGGGGATGGTGCTCCACCCGCCGTCGTCGTACTGGGTCCGACACAGCCACCGCGCACCGGCCTCGACCAGGCCGGCCGAGCGGGCCGGATCGGCGAAATGCAGCGCGGTGATCGCTCCGACGGTGGCCAGGGTCGACGTCCAGTCCTTCGCACCGAAGTCGAACACGCCGTCCTGCCTGCGCATGGCGAACAGGGCTTCGGCCCCGACCGCGATGGTTTCGCTGACCTCGTCCACCACGGAGGCGCCCATCAGCCTCTCCTGCCGGATTCGGCGACAGGGCTGGGATCGGGGGTGCTGGGATCGGGCAAACCGGCCCGCCCGGGCGCGTCGAGGCCCGTGGGGAACTCGTGCCGTTCCCGCATTGTCGCCTGCGTCAGCACACTGACCGCGAGCGCCGGGACGAGCACCGCCGCGGCCGGAAGGAATCCCACGCCGCCGGCGAGCACCGCACCAGCGAGCACAAGCCGTTCGACCACCAGGATGCTGTGGGCGCGAAGGGCCACCGTCGGACAGGACGGTCCCTGTCGGCTGAACAGCACCACGAACGCACCGGCCCCGCATGCGATGGCGAACAACAGCAGCGGCATTCCCGCGGCATACGGCGGCAACGACCACATGACCCCGAACGCCAGCACCATGGACGCGACATAGAGCGAACAGGCGATGCTCGCCGCGACCACCGGACCGCGGCGCACTGGCACGGTGCGGTATCCCCCGGTCCGGTCGCCATCCACATCACGTACCGCGCCGACCAGGTTGGACGCCGTGTCGTGCACCAGGAACACCAGCGCGAACGGAACCGCCCACGCCGGCGGATACGGTGCGGTCATCAAGGTGCCGAACAGGAAGGCGAGCAGTCCCAGCGTGCCGCGCGCGAGGTTGCCAGCGATGCCGCTGGCCTTCAGCCACCGGCTATAGGCCACGGCGCCGGCCAGCGCGCCGACGAGCAACACCACGGCACGCCAGTCGGTCACGACGACCACACCAAGCGCCACGGCCGCACACACCGACCCCGACACGACCGCGGCTCGGGGGCTCAGCCGCCCAGAAGGGATCGGGCGCTGCGGTTTGTCGATCGCGTCGAGATGGCGGTCGAAGTAGTCACCCCAGTAATGGGCGCTCACCCAACCCAGGGTGGGCACGAGCCACGCCGCGGCCATCGGCCATAGCGGGTGCGGTCCGTCAGGCAGCGCCGCACCCGCCAGCCCGACCAATCCGGGGTACCACAGCGTGTACGGCCGGCAGGTCTGCACATGGGCCTGACAACTCCGCCAGAGCGCGCGCGCCATGCTCACCGCTCCCGGTTGATCGACGACTCGGCGATGGCCGCCAGTACGGCGACACCGTCCTCGCCCGGGAGGTCGGCAAGGCACCCGGTGGCCAACCGCACCTCGTGGGCGGCACGCTCCCGCGTCAGGGCCAGCGCCCCGGTGGTGTCAAGCAACTCCTTCATCAGCCCGTAGGCGTCGGTTTCGGACAGTTGCCCGCTCAACGCCAGCTCGAGGCGGGCGCGGTCGGCGGGACCGGCCACCTGGTAGGCGATGAGCACCGGATAGGTCGGCCGACGGTTGGTAACGTCGCTCGCGGTCGGCTTGCCGAGGACCTCGCTGTCGGCGATGTAGGACAGCAGGTCGTCGTGGATCTGGAAGGCAAGCCCGAGGTGCTCGCCGAAACGGGCCATCAGCTGAACCTGTGCTGGTGAGCCGCCACCGAGGAGTGCCCCGCTGTGGCAAGCGCCCCGGAACAGCGCCCCCGTCTTCAGCCCGATCATGGTCAGGTAGCGGTCGAGCCCGCAGTCCAGGTTACCAACCATGTCCGACTCCATGGCCTGGCCGCGGCACAGGTCGACACCCGCCTCGGCGAGCACCCGGACCGCCTCGAGTACCGCCGCGGCCGGCACGCCGTGGTCGACGCATTCGGTGAGCGCGACGAACATGGTCAGCAGGAGCGCGTCACCGGTGACGATCGCGTCGGCGACACCGTTGCGTGCCAGCACCGACGGTCGGCCGCGCCGCAGTTCGTCGTTGTCGATCACATCGTCGTGCACCAGAGAACCGACGTGCAGGTACTCCACGCCCAGCGCGGCGGACACCACCGCGGGCGACGCGCCACCCACCGCTCTGGCCGACTCCAGCAGCAGCAGCGGGCGTAACAGCTTGCCCGCGGGAAGCAGGGCGTATCGCGAGATCTCGTGTACCCGCCCGGATGCCGACGACCACCGACGCTCCAGGTCGGCTCGCAGCATCCTGACATGGGACTGGATGTCCCGCTGCGCCGCGGACCGTTCTGTCTTCTGTGAAACGTCTCCACTCATGGCATCCACCGATCATTCACAGGCGATTGGCTCCGACAGCACTTCCGCGGAAGACCTGTCCTCATTCGCTCGTCGAAACTCGGATGCCACGTCGGCGAAGGTGTCGTTGGCCGCGGGTTCCGCGATGGTCACTCGGACTCCTCCGCCTGGACAGGCCAAGACCTCCACACCGCGTTCGGCGCAGAACTGGACGAAGTCCTCGGCGACGGAATCCAGCGGCAACCACACGAAGTTGCCTCCACTGCGCGGGACCACCCACCCCTGTTGCCGCAGCACGTCACTGAGGCGGTCCCGTTCGCCGGCAATCGCCGCGCTGCGCTCGCGCACCTGCGCCGAGGCCCGCAGCGCCGCCTTGGCCGCCGCCTGACCCAGGGTGTTCACCCGGAAAAACGGCACTGTCCGGTGCAGCGGCGCAATGAATC
>JAFAZC010000100.1 GCA_019239965.1 Kutzneria sp.
GCGTCCCTGTCAGCCGGCGGGCACCTGCGAGTCGGGATGGAGGACACCATCTCCTACGCCCGCGGCGAACGGGTCAAAGACAACGCCCAGCTGGTGGCGAGGGCGAGCGGCCTTGCCAGAATCGCGCAGCGCCCGCCGCTCGCCGCCGACGAGGTCCGCGGACTGTTCGGTATGCAACGGTCCGGCGAAACCCGGTCGTAAGTGTTGGCGAGCGGCGGCGATGTGCCTCAAGATAGCGGTGTGATCGAAGTCCGTCCTGGTGGGCGGCGACGCATCGATCGGGTGCTCGCTCCGGATTACACCGCTGACATCGAGCGGCACCCGCTCGACCATGTGCGCGCACTACGTGACGAGGCGGCGCAGGAAGAGACCGACCTTTCCTACCTGCGTCGCCTGCTGCACGCTCGGATCGACATCGTGAAGGCTGAACAGCAGCGCAGGTTGGAGGACGGTTCCGCACCGGTCGTGGAACGGCTCGCCGCGATCCTCGCGGAGAACGCGGTCGGTCCCGCCACAGGGCTCGGCCGCTACCAGACCCTCGAGCCGTCGAGGGCGCAGGCACACCGCCGGCACGTCGAGGCGCTCGTCTCCGATGCCGACCTCTCTGACGTCGGCGCCCTCAGCGACGCCAAACTGGACCAGGCACTTCGGGCCTTCGTCGAGGAGGAGGCCTCTGTTTCACTGCGCCGGCGCGAGGTCCAGGTCGTCGTGGACAGGCTCAACGCAGAGATCGCCAGCCGGTACCGGCACGGTAGTGCCTCAGTGGACGACCTGCTCGCCGCCGAGCGGTCGTGCGGTCTTGACGACCCACCGCCAGCGCGGTGAGCACTGCTCAACCGAACCTCTCGTGATCAGCCAATTCATCCCAGAACTCACGGAGCCGCTCGTAGCGGGTGGCCACCTCCTCGGAGTCGCCGGCCTCGAGCGCGTCCACGATGGCGTGCACATCCGCTGCGGAGGTGTCCGCGAGCACCATCTCGTCGTCGAGTAGCTGCACGAGCCCGCCGTAGTCGAGCTCGACCGCGGAATGCGGGTGGAAGGTCTCCAGCCAGCGGCCGGTGTCGGCAAGCACGGTCGCCGGACCGGCGTCTCCAAGGGTGCCTTTGACGATCGAGTACGCCCGCGCCAGTCTTCTGCGGGCTGTTGCCATGGCGACCAGCCAGCTGACCCGTCGTTCGCCATCGTCTCGCTTGGCGAGGACAACCTGCCGCTGTTCCGGATCGACCAGCACGAACCACGGTAGCGGTACTGTCCATGTGGCCGAGACCACGTGCACGGTACCGCCCGATTCGGACATGACCGACGTCACTCTCGTCTTCACGGTCTCGGGCGGCTCGTCGAGAGCAGCCGTCCTGAGCACGCTCGGAGCCATGGTCACGAAGCCCCCCAGCGCGGCCGCCGACCTCACCCGCAGGTCGAGCGGGCATATCAGTGGCCCCGGTCCCACCGACCCCGCGGGGTCGGTGGGCACATCGGCCGGATCGACGACGAGGACGTCGCGCGGACTGGTCGCGACCCTGCTACCGTCGGCCCGTTCGCCCGGCAGCAGCCGGGGTGGCGTTACCAGCTGTGACCGCAGCCATAGTTCACGCTCCCGATCACCCGCCGCGGAGCGCGGCAGCGAACCGGCTTCCAGGAGCTTGCGCAGGCGGTCCGCGCGTTCGTCGCCGAACGCCGGCAGCGGCTCGTACACACGGAGATAGGCGACAAACGGGCGAGGCACAGAGGAATCGTGCCATGGTGGCGACGCCGACCGAAGGACATCGCATCGTGCACGCGATGCCGCGTCGCACCAAACCCAGTCGACACGGTACGGTAGTTACCAGGAACCAGTTGTCGTGACGAGAGGGGCCGCCGATCCCCGGCCGCCCCCGTCCCTGTGCAAGGGGGTCGAGCCATGGGGCGCGGCCGAGCAAAGGCCAAGCAAACGAAGGTGGCCCGAGAGCTCAAGTACAGCTCCCACAACACCGATTTCGACGCTCTGCAGCGCGAGCTGTCCGGCGACCGGTCGGCCGTGGGCAAGCATGACCACGAGCAATCGGACGATCCTTACGACGACGAGTACGACGACTACCGTCGTTGACGACGCGAGACGACCGAGGGTTGGACCAGCGGAAACTTCGCTAACCACCCTCGGTTGTTCCTGCTGTCGCAAAACGTTGGCCACCTGGCCGGGATCAGCTGGTACGGCCCCTCTCGGTGAATCGGAGCTGGCCAGCCTTCCCGGCCAGCAGCCGTTCACGGGCTGTCTCCACGTCCTCGCGGTGCGCGGTCTCGGGTACGCCGACCTCCCACCAAGCTCCTGCCTCGGTCCATGACGACGGGTGCGTCCTGATCGTCACGACAGCGGGCCGCCCATCCCGCACCGCCCACCGGGCGGACGCATACTGCTCGGCGAGGGAGGTGAGGCCGTCCGCGGGAAACACCGAACAGCCCAGAGCCGCGGCGCTGGCGGCGAAGTCGACGCGGGGCGGCGGCAAAGCACGGGCGGTCCTGCAGTCGGAATACATGTTGTTGAATGCGACCCCGCCCTGGTCACGCTGCAGTCGGTCGATCACGGCGTAGCCGTCGTTGTCGCAGACCACGGCTACGAAACCGTGGCCGGCAAACGCCGCCGAGAACAGCTCTGAGTTCAGCATCAGATACGCGCCGTCGCCGAGTATGGCGGTCACCACGCCCTCGGCACGCGCCATGGCCGCCCCCCAGGCTCCGGCGAGCTCGTATCCCATACACGAGAACCCATACTCGACATCCATGGTCGATGCCCCCTTCGCCCGCCAGCCGCCGATCAGTTCACCGGGCAACCCGCCGGAGGCGGTCACCACGTAGTCCTCGGGGCCACACTGGTCGTTGACCACGCCGACGACTTGCGCGTAGGTGGGCAAGCCGTCCGAAGGGGACCGGAGTCTGGTGATGTACCCGTCCCAAACCTGCCGCGCGGCTTCGGCGTGCCCGGTCCAGGAAGGGTCGGCGCTCCAGCCGGTCAGCGCCTGCCGCAGGTCGTCGAGGCCTTCCGCGGCGTCGCACACCAGCGCCGTCGCTCCGCGTTTGACCGCATCGAACCGTGCCGCGTTGATGGTGATGAGTCTGACGTCGGCGGGAAACACGGTCCACGACGCCGTTGTGAAGTCCTGCAGCCGGGTGCCGACCGCGAGCACGACGTCGGCCTGACCTGCCAGCTCGTTGCCGGATGCCGATCCGGTGACCCCGAGCGGACCAGCGTGCAGCCGATGTTCGTGTGGCACGACGGTGCGGCCCGCGGTCGTCTCGGTCATCGGGAGTCCGAACCGCTCGGCAAACGCGACGGCACACGCGCCCGCCCCGGAGTAGCGGACGCCGCCGCCAAGCACGAGCAGTGGCCGTCGCGCGCTTCGGAGTACCTCGGCCGCCTCCGCCACCGACCGTCGATCTGGCCGTGAGCGGGGCACCCGGTGCCGCACCGGTTCGAACAGCGCAACCGGAAAATCGAAGGCCTGTGCCTGAACGTCCTGGGGCAGGGCGAGCGTCACGGGTCCGCAGTCGGCCGGATCCGTCAGCACGCGAGCGACCTGCGGCAAGGTGGCCATCAGCTGCTCGGGTGAGGTGATCCGGTCGAAGTAGCGGCTGACCGCACGGAACGCGTCATTGACGGTTGCCGTCGCGTCGTCGAAGTGCTCAACCTGCTGGAGCACGGGATCCGGTGCGCGGCTGATGAACGTGTCACCCGGCAAGAGCAGCAGTGGCAGCCGATTGGCATGGGCCACCCCGGCCGCGGTAACCAGGTTCAGCGCGCCCGGGCCGATCGAGGTGGTGACCACGCCGACCTGCCGTCGATGTGTCGCCTTGGCGTAGCCAACCGCGGCGAGCGCCATCCCCTGCTCATTGTGTCCGCGCCATACCGGGATCGAGTCGCGGTGCTCCTCGAGCGCGGTGCCAAGACCGAGCACGTTGCCGTGTCCGAAGATCGCGAACACGCCGGGAAACAGCACGGCCTCAGAGCCGTCGATCAGCTCGGCATGCTGCGCGATCAGCCAGCGCACCAGGGCTTGGGCCATGGTCAGTCGAACCGTTTTCATCGCACGCGCCCTCCTGCGTCGGTGACCGGGCAGCGAGGGTCGAGTGGGGTGGTCGCCCAGGTGTCACGTATCCAGCCGTGTGCGGGATCGTCACGAAACGCCATCGACCGCTGCGCGGCGGGGCCGGCGAGCACGTTGAGGTAGTACATCGGGTAGCCAGGGGCGGCCACGCAGGGACCGTGGTATCCGTGGGGAACGAGGAACACGTCACCGTCGCCGACAACAGCCTCCTCCTCGAGGGTACCGTTGGCGGTGTAGGTGCGATGCAGTCCGAATCCCCGAGGTGACGGGGTGATGCCGTCCGGCCCGGCGATCCGGAAGTAGTAGACCTCCTCGTTGACCGCCTCGCCTTCGCTCGCCTCGTCGTGCTTGTGCGGCGGATACGACGACCAGTTTCCGTCAGGTGTGATCAGCTCGCACGCGCTGAGCTTGTCGGCGTGTTCCCACACCCCGGGCACCCCGAAGTTGGTGACCTGCCGGGTCGCGTTTCCGGCGCCGCGGACCTCGACGGGAACAGACTCGGCCGACCCGTAGCGGGGCGTGAGCCGACGGTGGCATCGGGCCATCGGCAGAGCAAGCTCGGCGTCGTCGACGGCCAACAGCGTGACCTCCGCGTCACGGGGGATGTAGGCGAAATCGGTGACCCGGGCGAAGACGGAATCCCGACCGACCAATTCCAGCCTCTCGCCGTCGACATCGACCGTGCAGCCGCCGGACAGCGGGAGCACGAACGCCTCGAAGTCACCCGTGGACACCGTCCTCGGGGTTCCCGCCCGCAGGCGCAGGACTCGTAGTCCCACCCAATGCCAGCCCGCTCTCCGCGGGGTGAGCAGGACCGGGTCGTCGCCGTCAGACAACGTGCCAAGACGCCGATGCAGCGCGCTCATGCCGGCACCTCCACCTGACCGCCTTCGCCGACGCCTCGTTGGGAGGAGCGGTGCCGATGTCCGGTGCCGGCCGACCGTTCAGTCACCACGTCCGAGCAGCTCCTCGATCTCGTTATGATCGGGCATCGCATCGGCGCAGGCCAGCCGGGAGGCTACGATCGCTCCCGCGGCGTTGGCGTACCGCGCGGCCCGAACTGGCTCCCAGTCCGACAGCAGACCGTGCACCAGCGCACCGCCGAAAGCGTCGCCGGCGCCGAGTCCGCAGACCACCTCGACCCGCAGCGGTGAAACCGTCTCGCGGCGGTTCGCGGTCGCGACAAGCACACCGTCGGCGCCCTTCTTGACCACCGCGAGCCGTACTCCCCGGTCCAACAGCCGATCCGCCGCGACGTCGGGGTCTGCGGTTCCGACAACGACCTCCGTCTCGGCCCGGTTGCCAACGACGACGGTGACTCTGTCGAGCATCCACCCGATCTCTCGTCGCGCGGAGTCCACGTCCGGCCAGAACATCGGCCGATAGTCGAGGTCGAGCACGACATGCCCACGTCGAGCTCGGCGGATCAGGATGTCACGCTGGGTGGTGCGCGCCGGCTCGGCGCACACCCCGGTGCCCGTCACCCACAGCAGCGGCACCTCGGTGACCACATCCCACGGCACATCGGCGTCGGCCAACGTGAGATCGGGTGCGGTGGGCAGCCGGTAGAACAGCAGCGGCGGGTCGGCGGGCGGATTCAGCTCGCAGAACACCACCGGGGTCAGCAGGTCCTCCGCCGTGCCGACATAGTCGACACTGACCGCGAACGCGGCGAGCGCCTGCCGAACGTAGTCGCCGAACCCGTCGGGACCGACCTTGGTCAACACCGCGGTGCGCCGGCCGAGCCTCGCCGCCGCGACGGCGACGTTCGTCGCCGTGCCCCCGAGCGACTTGGCGAACGTGCTCACCTCGGCCAGCCTGAGCCCTGCCTGCCGCGGATAGAGGTCGACACCGACTCTGCCGACCGTGAGCGCCTCGATGCCGGTGTTCACGCTGCGTTGTCGGGTGACTCATCCACCAGGTCCGAACCCTGGCTCATCGAGTGCCTCTGGCCGCATACTGGGCGACCTTGTCCACATTGGACTTGTCGACGAAGCCTGGGCCGGTCAGCGTGGGCTGGCCTCCACCGATGGTGTTGGCGTTGTCGTGGTAGAGCCGGAGCAGCACGATTGGCAGGTAGCCCTGCTCGTACTGTTGCTGATCGACCGCGAAGAGCACCTGCCCCGACCTGATAGCGGCGACCACGTCGGAGCTGAGGTCGAAGGTGCTGACGACGACCTTGGGGTTGACGTCCTTCACGGCGTTGGCGGCGCTCAGCGCGACCTGGGGGTTGAGGGTGAGCACCGCGTCAATGGTCGGGTCGCCCTGCAGCGCGTTCTTGATGCTGGTCTCGACGTCGGTCGGATTGTTGATGTCGACCTTCAGCGTGGTCACCTGTCCGAACCCCTGTCTCGCACCATCACAGCGTTGGTCAAGGCCGACGTTGCCGTTCTCGTGGATTACGCACAGCAGCTTGGTCCTGCCGGCGGACTTCAGCTTCTCGCCCGCCTGACGACCCGCGATGGTCTCGTCCTGGCCCACGTGTCCGATGGCGCCGAATGCCACACTACGGCTCTGTCCCGAGTTGATCGTCACCACCGGAATGCCCGCCTTGACCGCGTTCTGCACCGCATTCTTCAGCGCGTCGGGGTTGGCCATCGACACGACGAGACCGTCGACCTTCCGCGCCACCGCGCTTTCGATCAACCCCGCCTGCTTCTGCGCATCCTCATCGGAGCTGTAGTCAACGGTCACGCCGAGCTGCTTGCCGGCGTCCATCGCGCCGTTCTTCACCACGTTCCAGAACACGTCGCCGGCCGAACCGTGTGTGATCACCGCGACATGCATGGGGGTACCACTGATCGCGGTCCCGTTGGGGAGATTCGTGTCCGGCCTGTCCGGACCCGGTGCCGACGGCCCCGCACATGCGGTGAGCAAGACAACGGAGGCCACGCCAAGCAGGCTGGACAGAAATTTCTTGGTGCTCTTCGACAGCATTGCCTCTCCTGGGGGTTCGGTCGTCGACTCACGGTTCGCCGAGGACCGTTTCGAGGTACGCGATGCTCCGTGCATTGTCGCGCAGGGGCTTGTCATCCTCTTCGGTGGTGCGTTGGCCAAGGATGGCATCTTGCTCGAGCACATACCATCCGTCGTAACCGACGTCGCACAGACGTCTGAGAACGGCGTCGATGCGCACGTCACCGTCGCCAAGCGGCACATACATACCCCGACGGACGGCGTCGGCATACCCGATTCGCCCGGAACGCACCTCATCAGCGAGGTCGGAACGCACATCCTTCAGATGCACGTGACCGATTCGATCGGAATGCCGCTCCACCAACTCGGCGGGGTCGACCCCACCGATCACCAGATGACCGGTATCAAGGCAGAGCGGAAGGTTGGACTCGGCGAGAAACCGTTCGATCTCGGCACGTCGCTCGACATGCGTGCCAACGTGTGGGTGCAACACGGCGCGTATGCCGCGGTCCTTGGCCACGTCACCGATCATCGCGGCGCCGCGGACCAACGCCCGCCACTGGTCCGCGGTGAGATCAGGGCGCCGATCGTAGCCATCGAGACCGGTTGCCGCCGCGAGGACAACCGTGCCAGCATCCGCGGCCGCGAGCAGGTCGACAAATCTCTCCACCTCGTGCACAGTCTCGTCGGCTCGAGAGGTGTCGTGCAGTACGACAGCGAGAAACCCCCCGACAAGGGATAACCCTTTCCGGTCAAGGACATCGGCGAGTTCCGCGGGACGCCCTGGCAGATAGCCCGGTGGGCCCAGCTCGGTGGCACGCAGGCCGAGCCGCGCCATCTGGCCCAACACGAAGTCCGGATGGAGGATCCGGCCCCAGTCGGGGACCTCACAGACTCCCCAGGAAATGGGCGCGCCGGCGACCCGGATGGGGAGCGTCACGACACCGCCTCCACCAGTAGCCGCACAGGAGCACCTGACAGCCGGGATCTCTCACACGCGTCGGCGAGCCGCAGGCTGACGAGACTGTCCCTTGCCGGGGAGGGGTTCTCGACTCGACCGGCCACCACGTCGACAAACACCGCCATTTCATTGAGGTACGCGTTGCGGAATCGTTCCGGGAATCCCGGGTATGCGTCAACGCCGACTTTCGGCCCATCCGGTTCAAGTGAGGTCAGCGGGGTTCGCGGGTCGAGACCGACGGCCAGAGAATCCTTGCTCCCCAACACTTCGACACGGTGATCGTAACCGAGCGCGTTATGCCGTCCTCCCGCGAGCAGGGCGTGCGTTCCGTTGGCGAACCGCAGCGTGACCACTGCGTTGTCCACGTCACCGACATCGGCGAATGCCTCGTGTACCAGTACCGATCCCGAGGCGTACACCTCCACGACTGGTTCGCCGACCAGCCATGGCACGACGTCGAGGTCGTGCACGAACAGGTCACGGAAGATGCCTCCCGAGGTGGGCAGGTACTCGAAGTCGGGCGGTTGCGCGTCATGACCGAGCGCCCGAACCAGGTACACCGTTCCCACGTCGCCGGCGCGGATGCGTCGCCGCAGCTCGGTGAAGGCCGGATCGAAACGACGCTGGAAACCGACCACGACGTCCACGCCGGCCGTTTCGATCTCCTCGACAATGGCACTCATAGTGACGAGATCACCGGCGATGGGCTTCTCGCACAACATCGGCAGCTTCGCGGAAAGGCCACGCCTCAGCAGCTCGGGGTGCGTGGTTGTCGGAGTCGCAACCACCATCGCGTCGCTCGTGGCCAGCAGTTCATCGGCGGTGTCGACGTGACCTACGTCGGGACCGAGGCTCGCGGAAAGCTGGGCGGCACGCCCCGGAACCGGGTCGAACAGAACAACCTGGCGCACCTTGCCGAGGGCGACGAGGTTGGCGGCGTGCATCGCGCCGACCCTTCCGACGCCGGCGATTCCGATACGCATGCCCTGGATCTCCGTTCCGACGAGGCTCGCGACCGTTGGAGCGCTCTACTCATTAGAGCGCTCCAACCCTGTAACGTGCGTCGGACGGATGTCAAGGCGAAATGATCTTTATGATTGCCGAATCCCTCCAGTGGAGGCCGAATGAGGCGCCCGACCATGGAAGATGTCGCGGCAAGGGCCGGTGTCTCCCGCGCACTCGTCTCACTTGTCATGCGCGGCTCGCCCAGGGTCGGCGAAGCGCGCAGGACCGCGGTGCTGCGGGCAGCGACGGAGCTCGGCTACTCTCCGCACGCCATGGCGCGGTCACTCGCGAGCGCGACCTCGACCGTGATCGGCGTCATGGTCTCGGACCTGCGCAATGCGTTCTTCGCCGAAGTCGTCGAAGGCCTCGACTCGGTGATCATGACGGAGGGCTTCGACCTCGTCATCAACACGGGTGCCCGTGACCCGTCCCGCGAGCACCGGGCTGTGCAGAGTCTGCTCTCGTTCCGCCCCGCGGGAATCGCACTGCTCGGCCCTGTCGTGCCGTCATCGACTATTGCCGACGCGGCCGACAAGGCACCGACCATGCTGGTCGCGCACTCCTGTGCGCTGCCAACCGTCGACACGGTCAACGACGACGGTGAGGCCGGTTCGGAACTGGCGGTCAGCCACCTCGCCGAACAGGGACACCGCAGCATCGCCCACCTCGACGGCGGTGGCGGTTCACAGGCTGCGCCGCGTCGCAGGGGATACGTCTCCGCGATGCACCGTCGCGGTCTGCAACCCCTCGTCGTCCCGAGCGAGTACACCGACAGCGGCGGCGCGAGAGCCGTCAGGGACCTCCTCGCCCGCGGCGGAACACTGCCGACCGCGATCGTGGCCGCCAACGACTTCAACGCCGTCGGAGCAATCTCCGCGTTGGAGGAGGCTGGACTGCGTGTTCCCCAAGACGTCTCGGTGGTCGGCTACGACAACACCTCGCTCGCCGCACTGCGTCATGTCTCGCTGACCACCGTTGACCAACCGCGTCACGAGATGGGACGGTTGGCGGCGGAAGCACTGTTGGAACGGGCACGCGGGCAACGTTCCGAGGCTGTACACCAGATGTTGCATCCCGCACTCGTCATCAGAGCCACCACCGCACCACCTCCTCCACGGGGTTGAGGCGCCACAGGGTTGAGGTGCTGGCCCTCTCCACACGGTCATGCTCACGGCGCCCTTGATCATGTCGTCCGGCCGGACCAGGACGTTCGACTACTCGTCGTTGCCGACACGGCGATTGCGCTTGGTGTCAGCACGCCGGCGTTTGTCCGCGAGTCGGCGTTCCTGTGAACCACGGGTCGGCTTGGTTGGCCGACGTTTGGCCGGCGGCGGAGCGGAGGCGGAGCGCAACAGGGCCACGAGCCGTTCCCTCGCGGCCTGACGATTGGCCAGCTGAGACCGGTGCTCACTCGCGGCGATGGTAAGCACCCCGCCAACCAGCCGATACGCGAGGCGCGCCACGATCCTGGATCGCAACCACTCCGGGATGGACGCCGAGTTGACCACGTCGAAGGACAGCTCGACCCGGCTGTCGGACGTGTTCACCCCCTGACCGCCCGGCCCTGACGATCGGGAGAACCGTTCGTGCAGTTCCGCTCCTGCGATCACCAGTGCGGGTGTCACCCGAAGGTCGGCGGCCATTCAGAACCGGGGATGTTCACCACGGAGCACGGCCCGCTCATCACCGTCACCGGTGGCGGAGACCTCGCCGAGAATCCACGCCGGCACATGGCGGGCGGTCAACACGGCCAGTGCCCGGTCGGCGTCGTCGGCCGACACAACGGCGACCATACCAACACCCATGTTGAACGTCTTCTCCATTTCCTCCCGCTCGACCCGACCGCGATGGGCGATCAGGGCGAACACCGGAGCCGGTGTCCAGGTCCCCCGCTCGAGAATCGCGGTGAGCCCGTTCGGGATGACCCTCGCCACGTTGCCCGTGAGACCGCCTCCCGTGACATGGGCGAACGTCCGAACATCCGCCTCCGCGGCAAGGGCGAGGCAGTCCTTGGCGTAGATCCTGGTCGGCTCGAGCAGCTCCTCGCCAAGCGTTCGGCCGAACTCCTCGACGTGGCCCTCAAGGGGCATTCTGGCGATCTCCAGCAGCACGTGCCGAGCCAGCGAGTAGCCGTTGGAGTGCAGGCCGGTCGAGTCCATGCCGATCACCACGTCGCCGGGCCGCACCCGCTCACTGCCGAGCACCGAATCCACCTCGACCACACCGACTCCGGTCGCCGAGACGTCGTAGACGCCGTCTGCCATCAATCCCGGATGCTCCGCGGTCTCGCCACCGAGCAACGCGCAGCCGGCCTGTACGCAGCCCTCGGCAATGCCACTGACCACAGCGGCGATCCGCTCCGGAATCACTTTGCCGACCGCGATGTAGTCCTGCAACAGCAGCGGCTCCGCTCCGCACACCACCAGGTCGTCGACGACCATGGCCACCAAATCGATGCCGATGGTGTCGTGTACGTCCATGGCCTGCGCGACCGCGATCTTGGTGCCTACCCCGTCGGTGGACACCGCGAGCACCGGCTCGGTCCACCTGTCCAGTCTCAACTTGAACAGACCGGCAAATCCGCCGAGACCGCCGAGCACCTCCGGCCGACCGGCTCTGTGTGCCAATGGCTTGAGTCTCTCGACCGTCGCCTCGCCGGCCGCGATGCTGACGCCGGCCGCCGCATAGGTGGCCTTCGGACTGCTGGTGTCGCTGGTCACGGTGCTCCACGTCGTAGGGAAACGGCTCAAGGTCGGCTCAGCGCGTCGTGCGCACCGTAACCGGCCGCGGGGTCCACGTCGCCTTCGAGCAGATGTTTACCGATCATCTCGTCCGCCGGCAACGGAATCGGATAGTTCCCGTCGAAGCAGGCGGCACACAGTCGGGACCTCGGCTGTTCGCTCGCGGCGACGAGAGCCTCCAGCGAGACGTAGCCGAGCGAGTCGGCCCCGATGGACCGTCGCACTCCGTCGAAGTCGAGACCGTTGGCGACCAGCTCGGCACGGGAGGCGAAATCAATGCCATAGAAACAGGGCCAACGCACCGGTGGCGACGCGATCCGAACGTGTACTTCGAGCGCGCCGGACTCGCGCAGCATCCTGACCAGCGCGCGCTGGGTGTTGCCTCGCACGATCGAGTCGTCGACGACGACCAGCCTCTTTCCACGAATAACGTCGCGCAGCGGATTCAGCTTCAGCCGGATGCCCAGCTGGCGGATGGTCTGCGACGGCTGGATGAAGGTTCTGCCGACATAGGCGTTCTTGACAAGGCCGGAACCGTAGGGGATCCCGGAGGCCTGGGCGTATCCGATCGCGGCCGGCGTGCCCGACTCGGGCACCGGGATGACGAGGTCGGCCTCGATCGGATGCTCCACAGCCAGCCGACGACCGATCTCCACTCTGCTGGCATACACCGAGCGGCCCGCGATGGCGGTGTCCGGCCGGGCGAGGTAGACGTACTCGAAAAGGCAGCCTTTGGGCTCGGGAACGGCGAACCGGGACGAACTCAGCCCGTCAGCGCCGATAGCGAGCAGTTCACCGGGCTCGACCTCGCGAACGAAGGAGGCACCGATGATGTCCAGTGCGGCCGTCTCGCTCGCGACCACCCATCCGCGTTCGAGCCGTCCGAGCACCAGCGGATGCACTCCCTGCGGATCCCGCGCGGCGTACAGCGTCGACTCGTCGGCAAAGACAAGGCAGAACGCGCCGCGCAGCGTCGGCAGCAGGCGCATCGCCGCTTGCTCGAGGCTGATGTCGGTGACAGCGGTGGCGAGCAATCCGGAAATCAGGTCCGAGTCCGTGGTCGCGCCGTTGCGCAGGTCGACACGTGCGTCGCGGGCCGTCGCGAGCAGCTCCGCGGTGTTCACCAGATTGCCGTTGTGACCGAGTGCCAGTCCGGTGCCGCCCGCCGTGGTGCGGAACACCGGCTGGGCGTTTTCCCAGGTCGTCGATCCCGTCGTCGAGTACCGGCAGTGGCCGATCGCGACGTGTCCGTGCAGCGAGGACAGCACTTGTTCGTCGAAGACCTGGCTGACCAAGCCGAGGTCCTTGAAGACCACGATCTGGCTGCCGTCGGACACCGAGATGCCGGCGGCTTCCTGCCCACGGTGCTGCAGCGCGTACAGCCCGAAGTAGGTCAGCTTGGCGACGTCCTCGCCCGGCGCCCACACTCCGAAAACGCCGCATTCCTCACGTGGTTCACGGTCTGTCGTATCAGGGTCGTGATATCCGGCTCCAGCGGTTGACCGGTCGGTGACCACCGAGAACTCCCTCGGACGCAGTCGTACTGCCCTGGAGTGTAGGACCAACAACCGGCCCCCGGTGACCTCAGCCACCGGAACACGTGACCGAACCCACAGCGATCAGGGCCGTGGCACCGCTCGCGGCCTCGGATGCCGGCACTGGTCGACGTCGACAATGGCACCCGCGCCAGTGGTAAGCAGGTCCCGCTGGTGCACATGACACGTCAGCACGTCACCGATCTTGGTCATGTCCGGCAGGTTCCAGGCCTCCGTGCTCAGGGGGGCGCCGTCAGAGAAGGGGGAGACCGCCGAACGGGCCTTGTCCGGTTCGAGTGTCGCGCAGGAGACCGGGCCGCCGTCCTTGTCGTGGCATAGTTGGATCACTCTGAAGTTGAAGTCTCCGTCCCATTCACGGGGCGTGACGGCCAACACGAAAATACCGACGATCAGCACCATACCGGTGATGCACACCGCGCCCGCGCCGAATAAAAGCAGCCTCCGCATAGGCTCAACGACCGATATCGAACGAACCAACAAGGACAAACAGCCCGGGATCGTTCGTATGTGCGAAACCAGACATCAGGGGATGGTACGTCTGATCACGGTGCACGGTAAAGCACGATGGGCGTGCATCTGCGTGACCGAACTAGGGGAACCGGACAAGGGGCAGCCAGTGCGACAAGTCGGCTCGGTTACCCGACGCGGCGACCCGACCACTGGCGACGGCATCGCTCCAGTCGAGACGGTCGGAGACAAGTTCCAGCCAGGTGCGTGGATCCGTCTCGACCACATTGGGTGGTGTGCCTCTGGTGTGCCTGACCCCTCCCGCGCACTGCACCGCGGCGAACGGCGGCACCCTCACCTCGACACTGCGGCCGGGAGCAAGCTGGGCGAGCATGCGCAGGCTGAGCCGAACCGCCGCGGCCAGCGTTGCGCGCTCTGGCGGCTCGCCCCCGCCCGACAGCCAGGGAACCACCGCGAGCACCGCGGAACGCACCTCGTCGGGATCCACTCGGGACGGCATCAGTCCACAGTATTCGGTTCCGCATGCGCACAACGTTCCATGCCGACCGGTTAACCTCACACGATGACCGCGCACGACTCAGAGCCAAGCCCGATCGAGGACTATGCCCTGTTGTCCGATCTCAGATCGGCGGCGTTGGTCTCAATCGACGGTTCGGTCGACTGGCTCTGCCTTCCCCGGTTCGACTCACCATCCTGCTTCAGCCGGCTTCTCGGCGATGACGGCTGTGGCCGGTGGCAGATCGCGCCGACAGGCAGGGTCACCGAGGTCTCCCGGTGCTACCGGGACACGACTCTGGTCTTGGAGACCGAATTCCAGACCGAGGACGGCGTGGTCCGGCTGATCGACGTCATGCCGCCCCACGAGGACGGGGGCGTTGACCAGCCTCGTCTGGTGCGGATCCTCGAGGGAGTCAGCGGTGAGGTCGAGGTCCGGCTGCGGTGGGTCGTGCGGTTCGCCTACGGAGACTCGATTCCCTGGGTGCGGCGCGTCAAGCGCGACGGCAACGAGCACATACTCGCGATCGCCGGTCCGCAGGCTGTTGTGCTGCGTGGTGATCGACTGCCTCATCGGGTGCACAACGAACGGGCACATGAGGCGCTGTTCACCGTCACTGCCGGGCAGCGGCTGTCGTGGGTGATGGAGTTCACCGCGACACCCGACGCTCCGCCGCCACCGGCGGACGCCGACGCCGATGTCGCCGCCAGCGAACGGTTCTGGCGCGAGTGGGCCACGCAGATCACCTATGACGGGCCGCATGTGGAGGCGGTACGCCGCTCACTGGTCACACTCAAGGGGCTGACCTACGCGCCGACCGGAGGCATCGTCGCGGCGCCGACCACCTCGCTGCCCGAGGTGATCGGCGGCGAGCGCAACTGGGACTACCGGTATTGCTGGCTTCGCGACGCCACACTGACCCTGCTCGCGTTCGACAACTTCGGCTGCGTCGACGAGGCACTCGCCTGGCGGTCATGGCTACTGCGGGCGGTAGCAGGTGATCCAGCGGACGTGCAGATCATGTACGGCATCGACGGGCAGCGGCACCTGATGGAGTGGGAGGTCGACTGGCTTCCCGGCTACCAGGGCGCCAAGCCGGTCCGGGTGGGTAACGCTGCCTTCCGGCAGCTGCAGCTGGACGTCTATGGCGAGGTCATGGACGCCATGCACCTCGCCCGTGAACGTGGTGTCACCGAGAGCGCCCAGTCGTGGGCGTTGCAGCGTGGGCTGCTGCGGCACCTGGAGGGGATCTGGCGGAAGCCGGACAAGGGACTGTGGGAGGTTCGGGGACCAGCCCGGTTCTTCACCCACTCCCGGGTGATGATCTGGGTGGCGTTCGACCGCGCGGTCCGAGCCGTCGAGGAGGACGGGCTGCCCGGACCGGTCGATCGATGGCGGGAGCTTCGCGACGCCGTGCACGCTGAGGTACTCGCCAATGCCTGGAACGAGCGAGTCGGAGCGTTTACCCAGTACTACGGCGGAACCGAACTCGACGCGGCAACCCTGCTGATCCCCACGGTCGGCTTCCTTCCCGGTGACGACGAACGCGTGCAGGCGACCATCACCGCGGTCGAGAAGGAACTCAAGCATGGCGATCTTGTCGACCGGTACACCACCGATACCGACCTATCCGATGTGGATGGCCTTTCCGGACAGGAGGGGGCTTTCATCGCCTGCTCCTTCTGGTTCGTTGACGCGCTGGCGCTGTCCGGCCGCAGGGAGGAGGCCGAAGCCATGTTCGCCAGGTTGCTCGGACTGGCCAACGACGTCGGCCTGCTCGCGGAGGAGTACGACGTGAGCACCCAGCGATTCACCGGGAACTTCCCGCAGGCGTTCAGCCACCTCGCGCTCGTCAACAGCGCGGCCGTGCTATACGGCAAGGGCAATCTGCGCCGCGACCGTGGCCGCAGGGGTAAGCGCCACCGAACGTGACACGCCGAGCCATCCTCCCTGAATATTGGACTGAACGGACTATCGTTGTAGTCCGTTCAGCGCCCCGAGGGGAGGGTCGCACATGAAGTCGGCAGCTCGACAACTTCGGCGGGCCCTGCTTGCCGGCCTTGTCGCCACGGCAGCTGTGACCACGGCACCACCAGCCGGTGCGGCGACGCCGACACACCCGGAGCAGGACGAAGCCGGCGCGCAGATCGCCAGGTACGAAGGCACAAGAAGCGACGTTCGCTCGGGCGGGTATTTCTCCGACGACAACCCCCTTGGACTGGATGTCAGTAGCCATCAGGGCAACGTCGACTGGGACGCGGCGTCCCGCAACGGCGCGACTTTCGCCTATATCAAAGCAACCGAAGGGACCACCTACACCAATCCGTACTTCACCCAGCAGTACAACGGTTCCTACCAAGCGGGCATGATCCACGGCGCGTACCATTTCGCGTTGCCCAATGCGTCCGACGGCGTCACCCAGGCGAACTACTTCGTCGACCACGGCGGCGGTTGGTCCTCGGACGGCAGGACACTGCCCCCGGCACTGGACATCGAGTACAACCCGTACGGTGAGCCCTGCTATCAGCTCGACCCAGCCGCGATGACGGCGTGGATCAGGGCGTTCAGTGATCAGATCCTGGCAAGGACCGGCAGGCCGCCTATGATCTACACCAGCACGACATGGTGGTCGAAGTGCACCGGCAACAACGACGGATTCAGCGCCAATCCGCTGTGGTTGCCACGCTATGGCGACAGCATCGGCACCCTGCCCAACAGCTGGCATTTCCAGACGATCTGGCAGTTTGCCGACAAGGGCGTCTTTCCTGGCGATCAGAACAGATTCAACGGTCCCATCAGCGGTTTGCGCACTTTCGCCACTGGATGAGCCCGTCCCGCACACCAACAGCACGGCACCGTTACTCCGTCCACGTGAGAAATTTGCGACAGTATGGCATGAATACGACAAAACGTTCAGAATGGACATCTGCGGCCGCCGCATGATCCGCTTCCCTGCGGGCAGATCGGGAGGTTCACCATGGCTCCTTCACCACTGGCGGGCCGAAAACGACTGCTCGTCGCGGCCCTCGTGATCACCACCGGGACACCTCTGCTCGGGGTCCCCGCATCAGCGGACGCCACACCTTCGGGCATGAATCCACCGGTCTGGGTGCAGGATCACCAGCACAACCACACGATGGGCTCACAGGTCGCCAGACGCCAGGGACACCGCTACGCGGCAGAGGCCGACACGTCCGTCTTCGCCTCGACGGACCGCGTGTCCGGCATGGACGTCAGCAGCTACCAGAAAACGGTCGACTGGCAGACGGCATGGAACAACGGCGCCCGGTTCGTGTCGATCAAGGCGACCGAGGGCACGTACTACACCAATCCGTACTTCACCCAGCAGTACGACGGCTCCTACGGCGTCGGCATGATCCGCGGCGGGTACCACTTTGCCGCGCCGAACACCACCAACGGGGCCACCCAGGCGAACTACTTCGTCGACCACGGCGGCGGGTGGTCCCCGGACGGCAGGACACTGCCCGGCGTGCTTGACATCGAGTACAACCCGTACGGGGCACGCTGTTATGGCCTGTCCCCGAGCCAGATGGTGCAGTGGATCCTCGACTTCAGCAACACGTACCGCGGTCGCACCGGGACTTGGCCGGTGATCTACACGACAACCGGCTGGTGGCAACAGTGCACCGGCAACCAAGGCGACTTCTCGTCGACCAACCCACTGTGGGTGGCCAAGTATGCCGCTGATGCCGGGGCGCTACCTTTCGCTTGGGACTTCTACACCTTCTGGCAATACGCGGATGCTGGAACATTTCCTGGCGACCAGGACGTCTTCAACGGCGCGTACGACCGGCTGCAGGCATTGGCTGTCGGGTGACGCACAGACACTGGTGCGGGCGAATGCGCCGATCAGTCGAACAGTGCCGGCAGGGCGCCCTCCCACGCGTCACGCAGCTCGTCGAGACCGAGAGTGGCAACGCCGTCGATGTGGAGGATACCTGACTCGGGAGTCGCGATCCCGATCTCGGTCAACGGAAGGCCGCGGGACGCGCACATCTCGGTGAACGCCGGCACTACGGCGTTGGACACGGCGACCAGCACCCGGCCAGCCGACTCAGAGAACAGTTGCACGAACGGGTCCGAGCCTTCCGGCAACACGATCCGCGCGCCAACCGAGCCGAGCAGGCAGGACTCCACGACCGCCTGCGCGAGTCCACCCTCGGACAGATCGTGGGCCGCCAACAGCATTCCGGCACGTGAGGCGGCGACCAGCACCTCGCCGAGCAGTCGCTCCCGAGCAAGGTCCACTGTGGGTGGCACCCCACCGAGATGATCATGTACCACGTGAGCCCATTCGGATCCGCCGAACTCGTCACGTGTGTCGCCGAGCAGCAGCAGTGTCTGGTCAGGCTCGTCGGTCAGGCCAGTCGGGACCCGGCGGCCGACGTCGTCGATCACACCAAGTACGCCGACCACCGGCGTCGGCAGGATGGCCACCTCGCCGGTCTGGTTGTAGAAGCTGACATTGCCGCCAGTGACCGGAATACCTAGTTCCCGGCACCCATCGGCAAGGCCGCGGACCGCCTGCTCGAACTGCCACATGACGCCCGGGTCCTCTGGCGAGCCGAAGTTCATGCAGTCGGTCACCGCGAGTGGCGTCGCACCCGTGGTCGCGACGTTGCGGTAGGCCTCAGCCAGTGCCAGCTGCGCGCCGATGTATGGGTCCAATTTGCAGTAGCGGCCGTTGCAGTCGGTCGACATCGCAACGCCCCGACCGGTCTCCTCGTCGACTCGGACCATGCCGGAATCCGACGGTTGCGCGAGCACCGAATTGCCGCGCACATAACGGTCATACTGTTCGGTGACCCAGCGCTTGGACGCCAGGTTCGGCGAGGACACCATCCTCAGCAGCAGTTCCCGCAGTTCACGCGGCGTGCTGGGGCGAGTGAGCGACTCGGGACCCGCTGCCCGCAGGGCGTCCTGGTCAGCTGGCCGCTCGACAGGGCGCTGATAGACCGGGCCCTCGTGCGCCACGGTGCGCGGTGGCACGTCGACGACGACGTGACCATGCCAGGTGATGACCAGCCGACCGGTTTCGGTCACCTCGCCGATCTCGGTGGCGAGCACCTCCCACCTGTCGCACACCCGCAGGAAGGCGTCCATGTCATCGGGTCGGACGATCGCCATCATGCGTTCCTGCGACTCGCTCGACAGGATCTCGGCAGGGGTCATGCCCTCGGCCCGCAGCGGCACCCGGTCCAGCCACACATGCATCCCGCCGTCACCCGCGCTGGCGAGCTCGCTCGTCGCACAGGACAGGCCCGCACCCCCGAGATCCTGGATGCCGACAACGACGCCGGCACGGTAGAGCTCGAGGCAGCACTCGATGAGGACCTTCTCGGTGAAGGGGTCGCCGACCTGGACACTCGGCAACTTCTTGCGGCGTCCCGCGGACTCCTCACCGGAGAAGGTGTCGCTGGCCAGTACGGACACGCCCCCGATTCCGTCGAGCCCAGTTCGGGCGCCGAACAGGATGACTTTGTTCCCAGCACCCGACGCGTGCGCAAGGTGCAGGTCCTCCACCCGCATCGCACCGACGCAGCCCGCGTTGAGCAGCGGATTGCCGGCATAGGACCGGTCGAAGACGAGTTCGCCGCCGATGTTGGGCAGCCCAAGGCAGTTTCCGTAGCCACCGACACCGGCGACGACACCGTGCAGTACGCGCCGCGTGTCCTTGGCATCAGCCGGTCCGAATCGCAGCTGGTCCATCACCGCGATAGGACGGGCTCCCATCGCCATGATGTCCCGCACGATGCCACCGACTCCCGTCGCCGCCCCCTGGTAGGGCTCTACATAGGACGGGTGGTTATGGCTCTCCACCTTGAAGGTGACCGCCCAGCCACCACCGATGTCGACCACACCCGCGTTTTCCCCGATGCCGGCCAGCATCCTCGCGCGCATGTCGTCGGTGGTCGTCTTGCCGAAGTAAGCCAGATGCACCTTGGAGGACTTGTACGAGCAGTGCTCGCTCCACATGACCGAGTACATGGCCAACTCGGCGTCGGTCGGCCGGCGGCCGAGGATGCGCACAATCCGCTGGTATTCGTCGTCTTTCAGACCGAGCTCGCGGTAAGGCTGCCGCTGGTCGGGGGTCAGGCCCGCACACTCCACTGTGTCGACCGGCTGACCGTGGTCGAGGTCTGACCCGACTGGTTCGGTCGTCATGGGTTCACCACGGCGTCGAGAACAGAGCGGAAGAGGTCGAGTCCATCGTCGGACGGACCGGTGAGCGTCGCGATAGCGTGCTCCGGATGCGGCATCAGGCCGACGACACGACCGTTGGCACTGCACACACCGGCGATGTCGTTGACAGAGCCGTTGGGGTTGCCGTGAACGTAGCGAAACACCACACGCCCCTCACCCTCCAACCTGTCCACCGTGGACTTGTCGGCGATGTAGCGCCCGTCGATGTTCTTCAGTGGAACCAGGATTTCGGCGTCCCGGTCAAACCTCGACGTCCAGGCCGTTTCGGTGTTGTCCACCCTCAACCACTGGTCGCGGCAGACGAAGTGCAGTTTCGCGTTGCGCAGCAGCGCGCCAGGCAGCAGACCCGCCTCACAGAGGATCTGGAAGCCGTTGCAGATGCCAAGTACCGGCATCCCCTTGCTGGCTCCGGCGATGACCTCGCCCATCACCGGAGCGAACCGGGCGATGGCGCCGCAGCGCAGGTAGTCACCGTAAGAGAAACCGCCGGGCACGACGACCGCGTCGACCCCTCGAAGGTCGGCATCGGCGTGCCAGAGCGCGACCGCGTCGGCACCCGCGCTGCTGACCGCGCGGGCCGCGTCGGCGTCGTCAAGTGTACCGGGAAACGTGATGACACCGATCTTGGTCACGGCTGCACCGTCCCGTTGCGGCGTGTCCTGTGATCATCCGCTACCGCACTGTCTTGCTCGCTCGCAAGCTCGCTACGGCGCCGACGTGGTTCGGTCGCAAGCTCGCTCACGGCGTCACCCGGCGCACGACCCACTCCTCGATGACGGGATTGACGAGAAATGTCTCAGCGATCCTGGCAAGCGTGGCGTCGTCGACGTCGTCGTCGACTTCCAACTCGAAGTGCTTGCCCTGGCGGACGCTGCCGACTCCGGTGAAACCGAGCCGTGGCAGCGCATTGGCCACGGCCTGTCCCTGGGGGTCGAGGATCTCGGGCTTGGGCATGACGTCGACGACGACTCGGGCCACTGCTGGATGCTCCCGGTACGAGGGGGGCGGCGGTACGCAGGGAGCGTACCTGACCTGGGTGAAGCCACCGCACCGTGGTGTCCGCTCTCAGCGAGAACGGTGGCGGACGTCACCTCGGCTGGCCACAGTGGCGAAATGCGGACACTGGTACTCGGCGGAACGGTCTTTCTTGGCTGGACGGTCGCGGCCGAGGCGGTACGCCGCGGTCACGACGTGGTGTGCGGCACGCGGCGTCAGCGGCGCGGCCCCTGATGGCGCCGAACTCGTCCGCACCGACCGGGACGATCCGGCCGGCCTGGCACCCCTGGTCAGCGAGAAGTTCGACGCGGTTGTCGACACGGCCACGATGTCCTATCCGTGGGTCCGCGACGCACTACGGGCGCTCGGCCCCACTGCTGGCCACTGGACCTTCGTGTCGACCGTCAACGTGTACTCCGACGTCGAGACCATGGGGCAGACCACGGCGGCGCCAGTGCGGGAGCACCTGCTGGCGGGTGGCGGGGACCGGACGCCGGAGCGTTACTGGGCGATCAAGGTCGCCGGTGAGAACGCGGTCCGTGGCCTGATGGGCGACCGGGCGTTCGTGGTACGCCCTGGCCTGATCACTGGTCCCCGCGACGAGCACGACCGGTTCGGCTACTGGGTGGCGCGGATATCGCACGGTGGCCGGGTCGCCGTGCCGGACGCCGACGAGCAGCCAATCCAGTACATCGACGTGCGCGACCTCGCCGAGTGGATCATCGACGCCGGCGAGCGACGGCTCGGCGGGACCTTCAATGGGATAGGGCCGGCACAGCCGTTGGGCGAACTGTTCAACGGTATCGCCAGAGCGGTGGGACCGGCGGACACCGAACTCGTCAAGGTGCCAGCGGACGTACTCGTGGCGAACGGAGTCATCCCATGGGCCGGCCCGAAGTCCTTGCCGCTCTGGGCTCCACCCGGTTACCACGGATTCTGCTCGCACGACGTGTCGGCCTCGTTCGCGGCGGGATTGCGCCAGCGTCCACTCGCTGACGCGGTGACCGGAGCGCTCGCCTGGGAACGTGAACTCGGTCTCGGCCGGCCACGCAAGGCTGGTCTCACTCGGGCCGAGGAGGCAGCCCTGTTGGGATAGAATCGGTTCGTCGCGAAGGAGACGCAGATGCAGATAGTCCATTATGGACATTCTTGTGTTCTGATCGACACCGGTTCCGCTCGGCTGCTGTTCGATCCGGGTATGTTTTCGACAGGATTCGAGTCGATCGAGGGGCTCGACGCGATCCTGCTCACCCATCAGCACGTCGATCACGTCGACGCGGACAGGCTGCCAGCCCTGCTGGCCGCCAACGCCGATGCCGAGCTGATCGTCGACTCGGGAACCGTTGCCACGGTGGAGAAAATAGGCGCAAGGCACATCGTCGCGACGCCCGGCGATCAGCTTCGGATCGCCGGTGCCACCGTTGAGGTGGTCGGTGGTGAGCACGCGACCATCTATGGCGATCTGCCCGGCGTCCCCAACGTCGGCTATCTTGTCGACGAGGGTGCATTTCTGCATCCTGGCGATTCGTTTGTGGTGCCCGAGCACGATGTCGACGTGCTCGGGCTGCCCACTGCCGCGCCCTGGCTCAAATTGTCGGAAGCGATCGATTATCTGCACGCGGTAAGCCCACGCCTCGCCGTGCCGATTCACGA
Source organism: Kutzneria sp. (assembly GCA_019239965.1). Classification (GTDB taxonomy): domain Bacteria; phylum Actinomycetota; class Actinomycetes; order Mycobacteriales; family Pseudonocardiaceae; genus Kutzneria. Next base: position 23,094 of record JAFAZC010000100.1, read on the forward strand.
GGCCGTATTGACCGAGCAGGCGGTGAACTTGACGGTCGGTTGGTTCGAGCGAACCAAACCCGCGGGAAGCGACATTCGGCCGCTGCCTCGCGGCCAATCGGCCGAGTTGTAGTCCCAGACCGGCTTCGGTCAGGACTTCGGGTATTCCTGGAGCACGATCCCGTTGCCGTCTGGGTCGTCCAGCGTGGCGTGCCGTCCCCATGGAGCTGTCTCCACCGCGGACACCGCGAGGCCCTTTCCGCTCAGTTCCGCATGGACGGCGTCGACGTCGTCCACCTCGTAGACCAGCCCCTTCATGGATCCGGGCGGCATCGTCGGGAACCAGGTGACCAATGTGATCGCCGTTCCGCCACCCGGCGGGGTGAGCATGACCCAGCGCTTGTCAGGCCCGTGCGGATTGTCGAAGACGACACCGAACCCTAACTTCTCGACGTAGAACTCCTTGGCCCTGTCCTGATCGCTGACTGGGACCGAGACAACTTTGATCTTCACGCCATTCCTTCCAGTACCGCGGTGAATCGAATGATTATCTTGCCGCCCCAGCCGCCGGCCAGTCTGCTGAACGCCGCGCGTTGGCCCGGATCGCCGAGATCGAAGCCGGAATGCTCGAGGCGGAGCAAAGTCCCGCCTTCTGAAGGGGTGAGCAGCCATCTCACCTTCGTATTAGGTAAGGGGCCACCGCGCCAGCTGTAGGCGAGCACGCACGGCGGATCCAGTTCGACAACCTCGCAGTGTGCGATTCCATCGAAGTACGGCGGGGCTGGGTCGGTGCGAAAGGTGAACTTGTGCCCGATTTCTGGCTTGAAGTCATTGGGCATCAGCCATTCCCCCAGTGCCGCTGGGTCGGTCAGAGCTCGCCACACGTTGTCGGCCGGATAGGGATAGAAAGTCTCGTTGACGATCGAGGTGCTCACGATTGGTCCGTTTCCTGACTGTCAAGGTATTCGCCGAGCGCGTGCATCTTGTTCCGCCAGAATCGCCGGTAACTGCGCATCCACAGTTCGACCTCGTGCAGCGGCTGCGGCTGGAGCTGGTATATCCGCTGCCGCCCCTGTCTGTGTTCGCTAACCAGTCCCGCGTCACGCAACACCTTGAGGTGCTGGCTGATCGCCGGTCGGCTCATCTGGAACGGCTCGGCCAGCTCTCCGACCGAGTGTTCGGACTCGGCGAGCAGGTCGAGGATCCGTCTGCGGGTCGGATCGGCGATCGCCTGGTACACGTCACCGCCGCCCACGGACGAATTATACGTAAGCAGATCCTTACGCGTCAACTCTCGAACCTCAGTCCAGTGATGCGCTCGTAGGCTTCGACATAGCGGGCCCGCGTGGCAGCCACCACGTCGTCCGGCAACGGTGGTGGCGGCGCACCGGAGCCACGGTCCCATCCGGAGTCCGGTGACGTCAGCCAGTCCCGCACGTACTGCTTGTCGTAGGACGGCTGGACACGGCCGCGCTGATAGGACGCCGACGGCCAGTAGCGGGACGAGTCCGGCGTGAGCAGCTCGTCACCGAGCACCAGCTCGCCCGCCTCGTCGACACCGAACTCCAGCTTGGTGTCCGCCAGGATCAACCCGGACCGCTCCGCGAGCCGGGCTCCCGCCGAGTAGACCCGAAGCGTCAGCTCGCGCAACCGTTCGGCCAGTTCGTCGCCGACCCGGTCGGCGACGGCGGCGAACGACACGTTCTCGTCGTGCCCACCGATCGGCGCTTTGGTCGCCGGTGTGAAGATCGGCTGGTCGAGCTGTGCCGACTCGTCAAGTCCAGCTGGCAACGACACCCCGCAGACCGAACCCGTGCGCCGGTAGTCAGCCAACCCAGATCCGGTGAGGTAGCCGCGGGCGACGCACTCGACCGGCAGCATGGTCAATCGGCGCACCAGCAGCGCCCGGCCACTGACCTCCGCGGGAATCCGGTCGTCGTCACTGGTGACCACATGGTTGGGCACGACATCGTCGAGTTGGTCGAACCAGAACACACTCATCGCGGTCAGAATCGCGCCCTTGTCCGGGATTTCGGTGGGCAATACCCAGTCGTACGCGGAGATCCGGTCCGAGGCGACCAGCAGCAGATGCCGCTCGTCGACGGCATAGAGCTGGCGGACCTTTCCGGCGGCCACCTGGCGGTAGTCAGCGAGTTCAGGCACGGAAACGAGCCTAGTGTGCCCCTGGCTGCGGGACCGGGAGTCGGGCTACAGGATCGGCCGCGGCCGGTATTCCGCCGCGTCGGGAAACCGGTCGACGATCTTGGCGACCTCATCTGCGACCACGGCCACCTGGGTGCTGGCGACGCCGGTGAAGGAGAGCCGGTCGGCAAGCAGTTCGGCCAGCCTTTCCCTGCCAAGGGGCAACCGATTGTCGGCGGCGAGGCGGTCCAGCAGATCGTTGGCTTCGGCACCGCGCTCGCGCATGTCCATCGCGACCGCCACCGCATGATCCTTGATCACCTCGTGCGCCGTCTCCCTGCCGACCCCGGCCCGAACAGCGGCCATCAACACTTTGGTGGTGGCCAGGAACGGCAGGTAGCGGTCCAGCTCGCGGGCGATGACGGCCGGGTAGGCACCGAGCTCGTCGAGCACCGTCAGCATCGTCTCGAGCAGACCGTCCAATGCGAAGAACGCATCGGGCAACGCGACCCTGCGCACCACCGAGCAGGACACGTCACCCTCGTTCCACTGGTCCCCCGCCAGTTCAGCGGTCATCGACAGGTAGCCGCGAAGGACAACCATGAGGCCGTTGACCCGCTCACAGGACCGGGTGTTCATCTTGTGCGGCATCGCACTCGAGCCGACCTGTCCAGCACGGAACCCTTCGGTGACCAGCTCGTGTCCTGCCATCAGCCGGATCGTGGTCGCAAGACTCGAGGGCGCGGCGGCCAGCTGCACCAGCGCGGCAAGCACATCGAAGTCCAGCGACCTCGGATACACCTGGCCGACGCTGGTCAGCACTCGTTCGAAGCCGAGGAAGCCGGCGACCTTCCGTTCGAGCTCCGCCAGCCTGCCGGCGTCACCGTCGAGCAGGTCCAGCATGTCCTGGGCGGTGCCGACCGGGCCCTTCACTCCCCGCAGCGGGTACCGGGCGATCAGGCTCTCCAGCCTGTCGAAGGCGACGAGCAGCTCGTCGGCTGTGGTGGCGAACCGCTTACCGAGGGTGGTGGCCTGCGCCGCGACGTTGTGCGAGCGACCCACCATGACCAGCTCGGTGTGCTCGAGCCCAAGACGGGCGAGCCTGGCCAGCACGGCGGCCGCCTTGCCACGCACGTGTTCCAACGATCGACGAACCTGCAGCTGCTCGACGTTCTCGGTGAGATCCCGCGACGTCATGCCCTTGTGCACGTGCTCGTGACCGGCCAGTGCGTTGAACACCTCGATGCGGGCTTTGACGTCGTGCCTGGTGACCCGTTCACGCGCAGCGATCGCGGCGAGGTCGACCTGGTCGAGCGCCTCCTCGTAGTCGGCGATCGCCGCGGCCGGCACGTCGACGCCGAGCTCGGACTGCGCGCGCAACACCGCGACCCACAGCTTGCGTTCCAACATGACCTTGTGTTCAGGCGACCACAGCCTGACCAACTCGGCGCTGGCGTACCTCGCTGCGAGCACATTGGGGACGAACGGCTTCGAGATCACGTCTGGCCAGCCTACCGGTCCAGTTCCGGCATCACCGAAAGCAGCATCTTCCGCGCCACTCCCCGCGGATCCGGATGTACCTCGATCAGCGCGTTGACCACCGCGCCGTCGACCAGCGCCGTGATCTGGTCGACACGTGCGGCGTCGACAGGAATACGGCCAGCGACGAATATCTCCAGCAAGAGGCCGTGGAATTCGGCGCCGAGCCGACGCATCAACGGCCGAAGATAGGGCCGCCTGCCAGTGCCGATCAACCGCTCGTAGCGCAGCAGGACCGCGTCGAAGTCGTGCGCCGAGCCGACGCCAAGCAGCATGTCGACAACGAGTTCGACCACGTTGACGTGCTCGCCCGCTCGGCGCAGACGGGTCCTGACCTCGGCGAGCTCACCGACGGCATGGTGCTCGACGGCAGCCTCGACCAGTTCGTCCAACGAGGCGAAGTAGTACGTCGTTGACGCGAGCGGCAGCCCCGCGCGCTCGGCGACCGCCCGGTGTCGTACGGCGTCGAAGCCGCCCTCGGCCAGCAGCTGCGCGGCCGCCGCGACGAGCGCATGGCGTCGACGTTCCCCCTTCGCGGTACTGGCTGCCGTCATGTCCAGCGATGGTGCCAGGTGGTCAGTACCGCGCGGCGAGTCGGGCAGCGATGTCGGAGAGCTGCTCGGCGAACGGCGCACCGGTCGAGCCGGTGGCCGGCTTGCTGACCAGCGTCATCGCGCCACCGGCGCGGGTGGTCGCCGTCACTGCCGCCGCACCCTTGTCGTCGGAGGGTGCCACCAGCGGAAGTCGACCAGTCGCAGGGTCCGCGGGCGCCGTCGCCGGCACCAGAACCACTTCGAGAACCCCCGAATTGGTGCCGTCGCTGACCTGGAACCGAACGCCACGCGCGCCGACAGGGCAGCCGAGGTCGGCCGACGACGCCTCCGCGCCGGACACGGCGGGCAGCTCGTCGGCCAGCGCACTGGCCAGCTCACGGTCGGCGGCGCCGCATCCCTGTCGCGAGTACTCCGACTTGGGCGCCGCGGTGCCGGTCGATCCGCGTTCCTGTCGCGACGGGTCGGTGGGCGCGGCCTCGTGCGGCACCGAGCCCGGCCCCCCGGTTCCGTTACCACTGAGCGGCGCCTCGGCGAGCTGCCCCGGCTGGCTCGTCGGTTCCGATGTGAGCCCAGCCGCGACTCCGACACCGATCAGGGCCACCACGCCGGCTAGCGCGGCGCCCAGCTTGGCCCGCTCACGGGCACGCCCGGCGAGCCGAGCCGACTCAGCCCGCACGTCCGCACCGTCGAAGCCCGCCGGTGGCGCGTCGGCCACGGCGGCACGGAACACCTCGGCAAGCCTGGTTTCGTCCACCTTTCCCACCTCCTCGGGCCACTGTTCACTAGGTCCACCTCGCAAGCTCGCTCACTCACGACGCCGAACGCAGGTCGTCGAGTGCATCACCCAACTGCGCGCGCAAGCTCTCCAGACCGCGCGCCGTCTGGCTCTTCACGGTGCCCTCGGTGCATCGGAGGATTTTCGCCGACGAGGCAACGTCAAGTCCTTCGAGGAACCTCAGCACCAACACCGCCCGCTGCCTGGGCGGCACCTTGCGCAGCGCGTCGACCAACGCCTCGCGGGTCGCGACCGAGTCCCCGATGTCGTCCGCGACCGCGACCTCGGGCACCTGGTCGGTGAACCGTTCCCGACGCCACGGCCGCCGCGACTCGTCGATCACCGCGCGCACCACCGTCCTGCGGACGTACGCGTCGAGGGCCCGCCGATCACGGATCTTGCGCCATCTGCGGTGCACCGCGACGAACGCGGTCTGGGCGAGATCGTCCGCCCGATGCCAGTCGCCGCACAGCAGGTAGGCGGCTCGCCGTACGGCATCCCGTCGAGCGGTGAAGTACTCCGCGAACTCCTGTTCATCGCGCTGGTCCACGCGTGCTCTCTCTGCTCGTCGTGCTGCACCTGTCGGACGTAATCGCCCCCTTCTACGGTTGCACGAACCGTGAACATCGCAAGCGCCACCCCCGGCCACGATGCGCTGAACGGGTGGGTGGCGGGCGCCGCCCAGGCATGTGGTGTGATCCGACCGTGCCCCAGCCGCCGCTCGACTTCAGGTCCGACACCGTCACCAAGCCCGACGAGCGGATGCGCGCCGCAATGGCCGGCGCCAAGGTGGGCGACGACGTGCTCGATCACGATCCCACCATGCGCGAACTCGAGGACCGGGTCGCCGACCTGATCGGCACCGAGTCGGCACTCTGGGTGCCCAGCGGCAGCATGGGTAACCTCGTCGCCCTGTTCCTGCATCTGAACCGGGGCGACCGCTTCCTCGCCCCGCTCGGTGCGCACGTGCTCGACAACGAACTCGGCACCGCGGCGTGGCTGGCGGGGGGGCTGCCGCATCCGATGGACTGGGACGCCGGGCCGGGTTGGATGTCGGCACGCGCAATCCACGAGGTCGCCGGCCGTGAGCCTGGCTACGACGGGCTGCGGACCACACTGTTGTGTATCGAGAACACGCACAACGCGGCTGGTGGTGCCGTGTTGTCGCTGGACATTCACGTACAACTGATCGCCGCGGCAAGGGAGTGCCGGCTGCTGGTGCACCTCGACGGCGCCCGCCTGTGGAACGCGGCGGTCGCGCTCGGTGTTGCCCCATCGGAACTCACCGTCGGCGCGGACACCGTCCAGGTGTGCCTGAGCAAGGGGCTTGGCGCCCCAGTCGGTTCCCTGATCGGGGGAAGCGCCGAGTTCGTCACCGAGGCACGCCGGGTCCGCAAGATGCTCGGCGGCGGCGTCCGGCAGGGCGGAGTGCTTGCCGCGGCCGGCCTCGTCGCGCTCGACCGCATCGATGCGCTTGCCGAGGATCACGTCAACGCCGCGGTGCTCGCCGAAGGGCTCGCCGAACTGGGGTGGAGCGTACGCAGCCCGGAGACCAACATCGTGCTGGCCGCCGTTCCCGACGTGCGCAGTACCATCAAAGGACTCGCCAGGCTCGGTATCCTCGCGACTCCCATGGCTGGACAGGTGCGTTTCGTCACTCACCGCAACGCCGGCACAGCGGACGTCAAGGAGGCGTTGCACCGTATTTCCAGCGCCAGCTGAAGAGAGGCGAGACATGAATTGGTTGGTGTTCGACTACGGCGAAGTGATCAGTCGTCGGACGGCGGCCATGCCTCTGCTCGCCAGTCGCAGCGGCGTGACTCTTGCCGACTTCGAACCGGCCTACTGGGCGGCGCGGGACCGTTACGACCGCGGCTGCACCGATCTGAGGTACTGGACCGCCGTCGGTGGGCAGCTGGGTGTCGAGGTCGACGACGAGATGTCGCGAGACCTGACCGCCATCGACGTTGACGGCTGGCTGGCCGTCGAGGAGGACACACTGGATCTACTCCGCGATCTCAGTGCGGCGGGAGCGCGGTTGGCGCTGCTGTCCAACGCGCCGAGCTCGTTCGGCCGGGCCGCCGAGCGCCAGCCATGGGCCGCCCACTTCACCCATCTGATGTTCTCCGGTGACGTCGGGATGGCCAAGCCCGATCCGGAGATCTGGTCCGCACTGGTCGACAGGCTCGGCACCACGCCGCAGGACTGCCTGTTCCTGGACGACCGCCAGGTCAATGTGGACGGTGCGCGGGCGGCCGGGCTGCGCGCGGAACGGTGGTTGAACGCCACCGAGATGCGGCAGCGGCTGGGTGAGTTCGGGATCCAGTGATCACGTACCGGACTTGTTCTTGATGGCTCCGTAGGCCGCCGTGGCGACGAACAGCACGCCGCCGATGATAGCCAGCCAGAACAGGCCTTTGAGCAGCGCACCGAGAACGGTGATCACCAGCCAGATGATGAGCAGGACGCCGATGACGGCCAGCATGAGAACCTC
>JAFAZC010000044.1 GCA_019239965.1 Kutzneria sp.
GAGCTGCTCGGATACGCCCTGGCGGCACCGTGGAAACCCAAACCGGCCTATCGGCACACTATCGAGGTCACCATCTACCTCGCGCCAGCACACACCGGCCGTGGGTACGGACGGCGCCTGCTCGACGAGCTGCTCGCCCGGTGCGCCGCGACCGGTCTGCGGCAAGCCGTCGCGGTCATCGCCGACACCGGTGAACCAGCCTCGCTCGCGCTGCACAACGCGGCAGGGTTCACTCTCGTTGGTCGGCTGCGCGAGGTGGGACACAAGCACGGCCGGTGGGTTGACACCGTGCTGATGCAGCGTGAGCTGAGCACGTCCGCCGGATGAGCGGTGCCGTTCAGCCGGTCGGCGTCGCCGCCATCGGTCCGCCGAAGAGCGACTCGATCCGCATCGCCGAGGTGCCCAGCCCGGTCAGCGCGCCGAGACCGCTTGACGCCGCCTCCGGCATCGCCACCAGCTGCCGCCGCAGTTCGTCCTCCTCGTAACGGGGGCACCCCTCATGCCAGGTGAGAATCCCGGCCATCCAGTTCTGCAGCCGACCGGCGTGCTCCAGGAGGGCCGCGCGCACCTCGGCGCTGAGTTCGAAGTCCTCGAAGAAGGCGGGCAGTTCGGTGGACACGACATGCTCGAACTGGCGCATCCTCGCGGTCATCAGGTCGTTGACCACCGTGATAGCGCGATCGAGGTCGCAACCGAGGAAGTGCCGCACGACGAGCAGCGCGTTGTGCACCTCTCCCTCGAACTCGATCTCCTTCTGGTACGAGAAGACGTCGTTCATCAGCACGCTGTAGTCCATCGCCGACTTCTCCATGGCCCTGACCGGGCGGCTGGCGAAGATCTCGGGCGGCACCAAGGACTCGTGTCCGATCCGGCACAGGCTCATGGTGAGTTCGGAGCCGAACGTCGTGCGACGCATCTCGATGTAGTCGATCGGGTCGGGAATGCGGTTGAGGGCCTGGTTGCCCAGCTCCCACAGCCAGCTTTCCAGCATGACCTCGACGGCGTGGCGAAACGCGGTGCGGCCGCTGGCGGTCATCGGGCCGGCGGTTCGTGCCCACAGATCGGCGAGTCCGCGTTCCAGGCCGTTGGCCGGCACCGGGATCGGCGCACCCGGCTCCATCGGCATGAACTGTGCCAACCGCTCGTTGCACGCTTTCGCGCCGGCGATGTCGCGGGTTCGGCCGAACACGACCGGGTAGTAGTCGTCGGCGTAGGTGCTCCAGGTCAGCCACCCGCTGGCCAGATCGAGCTCGTCGACTGTCGCGTCCGGATTGATCCCGGCGGCGTACAGTGGCAGATCCGTGATCTTGAGCCGGTGCTCGTCCCAGATGGCGCCGTCCAGGATGCCCATTCGGCGCGACCACACCAGGTTCTGTTCGCGTGCGGTGTCCAGGTGCGGGTTCAGACGGGTGGTGAACGGCATGAGGAAGTCGGGCCGCCGGATCGGCCCGACTCGGTGCGGGACATAGCCGTGCCGGCTCAGCCGCTGCGGTGCGGTGTTGAGCAGTGACGGCACGATTCGGGCCGCCGACGTGCCGACACCGGTCGGACCGCCGAGGACGCCGACCGGGTCGGTCCGCAGGCCGTCGTTCATGTACCGGCTCGACCTCATGTGCCACTCGTGGCCGCCGGACTGCCAATCCTGCAACCCCTTGACGTAGGCGAGCGTGTCGGCCTGTGAAGCCGGGTCGAGGCCGTGGTCGGCGAACAGCGCGGGCAGTTCGGTCAGGGTGGTGTGCTCGAACTGGTGCAGCCGGGAGGTGATCAGGTCGTTGACGGCGTCGGCGGCCTGCTGCGTGCCGCACCCGAGGAACTTCTCGAAGACCAGCACGCAGTTGGCGAGCTCGCCTTCAATCTCCACCTCCCGCTGGTAGGAGAACAGGTCGTTGCGCAGGTGCACCCCATCGGAGAAGGTGTCCCTGAGCACCTTCATCGGCCGGGACGCGGCGATCTCCGCGGGCACTTCGGCGCCGACGGCGTGTTCCACGAGGTTCGCCGACCAGGGTGCCCCGCCGACCATGCGGCGCATCTCGACGTACTCGACGGGATTGGCCAGCCGACCCTCGCTGATGTTGGCCAGCTCCCACAGTGACTCGTCGAGCAGGTTCTTCGTGCTCTCGGCGAACCGCCGCCGCCAGTCGGCCGACCTCGCCGGAACGGTGCGGGTCCACAGGTCGGCGAGGCCGTGTTCGACCGGATTGGTCGGTTCCTCGGTGATCGCGCCCTCGACCGGCATGAACGCCGCCAGCCGCTCCAGGTACCGCCGCGCGCCGGCCATATCGCGGGTCCGCTTGTACAGCTCGAGGAAGTGGTCATCGAAGTAGAAGACCCAGACGTACCAGTCCGTCACGAGGTCGAGCTCTGGCCCGGGAGCGTCCGGATGGGTGTAGGCGCACAGCAGCGCGTAGTCGTGGGAGTCGAAGTCGTTCTCGTCCCAGATGGCGACGCCGTCCTGCGGCACGTCGATCATGTCCATGGCTCGGGCCCAGGCCTTGCTGTGCTCTCGCGCGCGGTCCAGGTTCGGGTTCAGCCTCGCCGGATAAGGCATGTAGAACTCGGGAAGCTCGAACGGCCGCACGACAGGCACCTGTCCCTCCTCCGCCGCGGGGCGGCGGGTTCGACTCATGGCAGGCAAGCAGACAGGGCACAGCGGGCCAAGTCCTCGGCCGCGGTTTGCACACGATCGAGCGGGACCGAATCCCTCGAAGGCACCAGTGAAATCATTCCGCGAACAGACGCAGCAGCACCACGCCGGAGACGATGAGTGCGATCGGCCCGAGCCGGTTCAGCGTCGGCGGATCACCGGCCACCACGATGCCCACCGTCACCGTGCCCACCGCGCCGATACCGGTGAACACCGCGTACGCGGTGCCGATGGGCAGCGTGCGCACCGCGATGGTGAGCAGGAAGACGGCCGCCAACAGCAGTGCCATCGACAGCGCGGTCGGCCACAGCCTGGTGAAGCCGTCGGTCGGTTTGAGGCTCAGTGCCCAGGCCACCTCGAACAGGCCGGCACCGACGAGTAACAGCCATGGCATGGTCGTCCTCCTGGAGTTCACGAGAGCACGCCCGTGGCCAGACGGCCGAGTGCGGCCGCGATCTGCCGGACGGTCCGGCCTCGTTCGTAGCGTTGGTAGGCATAGACGTCGGGTGCCAGTGGCGCCAGCAGCACGTCGACCATGGAGTCGGGATCCTCGGCCGAGGCCTGCGCGAGCAGCGAGTGGACATGCGCCCGCCAGAAGCCGTAGGCGCCGGTGGTGAACCGAGACTGTCCGATCTCGGTTCCCAGCACGAGCTGGTGGTGCCGTTCCAGCAGGTCGACCATGGCACGGTAGAAGGCGGCGAGCCGCTCGGCGGGTTCGGCGCCGGGGCCAAGTGGCGGTCGGCCGCCCATCAGCTTGACCTGTAGCTCCCGTTCGTGCTTGTCGAGCAGGGCGGTCGCGATGGAGGCGAGGTCGGGGTACCGGCGATAGAGGGTCGCGCGACCCACGCCGGCGGCCTGTGCGACATCGGCCATGGTGACCCCGCGCGCCCCCCGGTCGGCGAACAGCTCCTCGGCGGCCGCGAGCACCCGCGCGCGGTTGTGTGCCGCGTCCGCGCGTTCGGGCGACTTGGTCATGGCCACACTCTACGACATAAGTGGACACTGTGACCACTTCCACCGTAGGGTCGATCCGACGAAGTGGACACCGCGTCCATCTGGCCCAGTCGACATCGAGGTGCTGACATGACACCGCTCAACCGCGAGCACTTTCCCGTGACCGACAGCTGGACCTATCTCAACCACGCGGGCATCGCGCCGATGCCACAGCCGTCCGTCGACGCCATGCATCTGCGTGCCACCGAGGTAGCCCGGGATGGCGAGTTCAGCTACGCCGCACACCGCGATGAGATAGAGCGGGTGCGCTTATCGGCCGCACGGCTGATGGATGTGCCAGCCACCGACGTGGCGTTTGTCAGGAACACCACCGCGGGGCTCGGATTCGTCGCCAACGGACTGGACTGGACGCCCGGCGACCGGGTTGTCGTGCCGGACCTGGAGTTTCCATCCACCCTGTACCCCTGGCTCGCGCTTGCCGACCGCGGCGTCGTTATCGACCGGGTCCGGCCGATTGGACCCGGTGGCCGGCTCGAGATCGCGGCGTTCGCGGAGCGGATCACCGCTGGGCCACCGCCGAGGCTGGTCGCCACCAGCTGGGTCCAGTTCGGCCGCGGCTGGCGGGTGGATCTCGCCGAGCTGAGCCGGCTCTGCCGCGAGGTAGGCGCGCTGCTGTGTGTCGACGTGATCCAGGCACTGGGTGTGGTACCGGCGCGACTGGAGGAGTGGGGTGTCGACTTCGCCATGGCCGACGGGCACAAATGGCTGCTGGGCCCGGAGGGTACCGGGGTGCTGTACGTACGCGGCTCCCGGCTTGACCTGCTGCGCCCCCTGGAGCCGGGCTGGAATTCGGTTAGGCACCGTGAGGAGTGGGACAACCTCGACCTCACCTTCGACGACAGCGCGCGCCGGTTGGAGGGCGGCATGCCCAACGTCACGGGCATCGCCGCGTTGGGTGCCTCGATGGATCTGCTGTTGGCGGCCGGAGTGCCGGCGATCTGGTCGCACGTCAACCACCTGTGCGACCTGATCTGTGCCGGGCTCACCGAGGTCGGAGCAAGAGTGCTTTCCGACCGGTCGCAGCACGGCCGGTCAGGGATCGTGATGGTGCGGCTCGACGGGCCGCCCATGCCGCTGCTCGCCGAGCAGTTGCGGGCACGTGGTGTTGCCGTGTCGCCGCGAGCGGGCGGGTTGCGGATCTCACCACACGGCTACAACACCGAGCGGGACGTCGAACGGCTCGTTCGCGCGGTGGCCGAGGTGGCTACACGGTAGTGCTTGCCGCGGGTACGGGAATCCGCGCCCGCCGTGCTCCCTGCCTGTTCCACACCTGCGCCGCGACGACGGCGGCCAGCGTGACAGCGCCGCCGCATGCCTGCACCAGGGTGAGCTTTTGGTCGAGGACGAGCCAGCCCATGGCGGTGGCGACAACGGGACTGAGCAGACCGAGGAAGGTGACGTTGGTGGGGGACAGGACGCGGATACCGCGGAACCACAGAACGTAGGCGAGGGCACAGCCGATGACCGCGAGGTAGCCGTAGCCGGCCAGGTTCGCCACGCTCAACGTCGTGGGCGGTGTTCCTTCGACGACCAGCGCGACAGGGAGCAGAACAATGCCGCCCGCGACGAGTTGCCAGCCGGTGGTGGCGAGTAGGGGCGCGGGCGACGGCCATCGTTTGCTCAGGACGACTCCGGTGGCCATGACCACCGCTCCGCCGATCGCGGCGGCGACACCGATGCCGTCCAGCCGTGCGTCCGCGCGGAGCACGAGCAAGCTGACCCCGGCGACACCGGCTGCCGCGGCGAGCGTGGTGCGCGGGGAGGGGCGCTCTCCAAGCAGACCGGCGGCAAGACCGATGACCACGAAGGGCTGCAGCGCGCCAAGGGTGGCGGCGACCCCGCCGGGCAGCCGGTAGGCGGCGACGAACAGCAGAGCGAAGAACGCTCCGATGTTGAGGGTGCCGAGTACGAGAGCACGCCACCACCAGACTCCGGTTGGCAGCCGACGGGTGAGCGCGACGAGCAGGAGACCGGCTGGTAGGGCACGGATCACTCCGGCCAGCAATGGACGTCCTGGTGGCAGTAACTCGGTGGTGACCAGGTAGGTGGTGCCCCAGACCGCAGGGGCCAGGGCGGTTACCGCGATGACCGCGATCCGATTGCTTAGCACTAAGGTAAAATACCTCACCGCTAAGGAATTGGCTAGACTGCCGTTGTGGCGGATCACGTCGACCATGTGTTGGACCAATGGAGTACGCGGCGCCCCGACCTCGACGTGTCGCCGATGGCGGTGATTGGCCGCCTCGCGCGGCTGCACCAGCTGATCGGCATTGAACTGCGCCATACGTTCAGCACGCACGGGCTGGACGCCGCATCGTTCGACGTGCTCGCCACCCTGCGTCGCAGCGCGCCGCCGCACCGGCTGACCCCGAGCGAGCTGATGCGCTCGGCGATGGTCACCTCGGGCGCCATCACGCAACGCCTGAATCGTCTCGAGGATCGCGGTCTGGTGACCCGGGCCCCCAGTCAGTCCGACGGTCGCAGCTACGACGTGGCTCTCACCAATGAGGGCCGGGCACTCATCGACAAGGCCCTTCCCGACCATGTCGCCACCGAGAGCCGGCTGCTCGCCGCGCTCACCGAGCCAGAACGAGGCGAGCTCGCCGACAGGCTCCGCCATCTCCTGGAATCGCTGGGCGACAAGGCGAGCTGACGTGTGTCAGTAGGAGTCTTGCACCGTTGAGTCGACGTCCGATGGCCATCAATCGAGGCGTCGGCATCACAGGTCCCCGTCCCGCTGGCGGTGAGTCGACCACCGGTGGGACGGGGACCTGTGATAGCGGATAGGAACCTGACGCGCCTGGTTCAGCTCCCGCCGACACCGAGCGCGGTCAACAACACCAGCACAACCGTGGCGACCGCGAGCAGACCGTGGCCGCCAACGATTGCCACGGGAAAGTGCTTCTCGGCGGGTGCCGCGGTCGAGGCACCGGCACCACCAACGGTCGCCGTGGCACGCGCGCGATAGGTGGGGATCCAGCGAGCCAGCATCACGAAGCCGAGAAGCGCGACCGGAACCAGCAGCGCAAAGGCCACCCAGGCAAGGCTTTCCCTGTCGGCGAAGAGGTAGATGATCCACAGCACGAGGCCCGCCGCGGCAAGCACGAAGTGCCCGAAGATCAGCG
>JAFAZC010000103.1 GCA_019239965.1 Kutzneria sp.
CCCGATCGTCGTAGTAATTGCCGTACTCATCGGTCGGCAAAGATCCAAAGAGCGCGACACCCGAGGCGATCAGGATGATGACGGCCACAATCCCCGTTGGGATACCCACGATCAGCCAGTCCAGCAGACGGGCGAGGAAACGCTGGCCCATCGAGGCGATCCGGACAGTGCCCACCCCGGGCAGCTGGACGTAGTCAAGGCCATAACCGGGCGCCGCGGGCTGGCCATAGCCAGGCTGACCGTAGGGCTGCTGTCCGTAAGCGGGTTGACCGTACCCGGGCTGACCATAGGGCTGCTGCCCGTATGCCGGCTGGCCGTAAGGCTGTTGCTGGCCATATCCAGGTTGACCGTAACCAGGTTGACCGTAGGGCTGCTGCTGCCCGTATCCGGGTTGGTCGAAGCCTGGGGGCGGTGTCTGCTGGCCCGCGGGTTGCTGACCGGGCGGCTGCTGCTCGGCCGGCTGCTGACCCTGCGGATCGGTGCCGGAAGGGGGTGTGGTCACAAGGCGCTCCTGGATCTTCTGGTGCCGCTACAGCGCGTGGAACTATAGGCGTGACAGGTGCGAATCGCCCGCTGAATGGCCGAATACTGGCCCAATCGATGCCGTTCAGAACCCCAACCGACGCAGCTGCTTGGGGTCGCGCTGCCAGTCCTTGGCCACCTTCACGTGCAGATCGAGGTAGATCCTCGTACCGAGCAGCCGCTCGATGTGCTTGCGCGCGGTCATGCCGACCTGCTTGAGCCGTTCGCCGTGGTGACCGAGCACGATCGCCTTCTGACTGGTGCGCTCCACATAGAGGTTGGCGTGGACGTCGACGAGATCGTCACGGTCCGGGCGGGGCAGCATCTCCTCCACGACGACGGCGATGGAGTGGGGAAGCTCATCGCGCACGCCTTCCAGTGCGGCCTCCCGGATCAGTTCGGCGACAAGGGTGGCCTCGGGCTCGTCGGTCAGCTCTCCGTCCGGATACAGCGGCGGCCCCTCGGGCAGCCGGCCGACGAGGAGGTCGGCGAGCACCTCCAGCTGGTAGCCGTCCGCGGCCGACACCGGTACCAGTTCGGCGAAGTCCATCACCCGCTGCAGAGCGAGCAGCTGTTCGGCGATGAGCCGCTGCGAGGCCAGGTCGGTTTTGGTGACGATCCCGATGACCGGCGTCCTCTTGGCGATCTTGGCCAGTTGCGCGGCGATGAACCGGTCCCCGGGGCCGACTTTCTCGTCGGCTGGCACGCACAGTCCGACCACGTCGACCTCCGACCAGGTCTGCATCACAAGGTCGTTGAGCCGCTGGCCGAGCAGGGTGCGGGGACGGTGCAGGCCAGGGGTGTCCACGATGATCAGCTGTGCGTCCGGCCGATGCACGACACCACGGATGGTGTGCCTTGTGGTCTGCGGCTTGCTCGACGTGATCGCCACTTTGGTGCCGACCAGCGCGTTGGTCAACGTCGACTTGCCGGCGTTGGGGCGACCGACGAAACAGGCGAACCCGGAGCGATGACTGCTGGCCATCGCACCATTGTCGCGGCAGGAGGCACCGCCGTTCGGCCGGGTCCGCTCACCGCACGACGGCGCGGACCGCCCCGGTCGAATCAGCGAGCAGAATCGGAGCCGCGGCGCTCAGGTCCCGCACCGCCGCGACGGATTCACCGTCGACCTCGACGGCGGCGGTGACCACGGCGGCCGCTTCGAGCCCGGTGGCGCCGCTGGCCACGGCGGCGGCGACGGCCGCCTGCAAAGCGGTCAACCGCAGTGACGGAAGTCGCACCGTGCCCGCGGCGTAGGTGCGCCCGTCGATGTCCCGCACCGCCGCGCCTTCGGCCGCTCCGATCCTGGCCCGCACGGACCTGGCCAGGGTCACGATCTTGGCGTCCTCTGGATCCAGCTCAGCCACGGTCGGCACTCCTGTCCACCTTGTCTCGGTCACCGCGCTCCGGCGCGGCCTGCCCCGAGCGCCACACCAGCACCCTGGTGATCCGCATCCGTCCTCTCGGGTCCTTGCCGCCTTCCGCGCGCAGCCGCAGGCCCGTGATCTCGGCCTCGGCGCCGGGCAGCGGCACCCTGCCAAGCCGATGCGCGAGCAGCCCTCCGGCCGTCTCCACGTCCGAGTCGTCCAGCTCGACACCGAACAGCTCGGCGAGGTCGGCGACCGGCAACCGCGCGCTCACCCGCACCACACCGTCGTCAAGCTGCTCGACAGGCGGCTGCTCGTCCCGATCGTGCTCGTCGGTGATCTCGCCGACGATCTCTTCGAGAATATCCTCGATGGTCAGCAACCCGGCGGTGCCACCGTACTCGTCGACCGCGATGGCGAGATGGTTGCGTGAGAGCTGCATCTGCCTGAGCAGGTCGGCGAGCCGCTTGGAGTCGGGTACGAAACTGGCCGGGCGCATCAGGTCGGCGATGGTGTTCCCGGACCCGGTCACCTGCCCGGATCCGTCGACGGCGCACCGGGTCAGATCCTTGATGTTGACCACACCGACGATGTCGTCGACGCTCGCGCCGATGACCGGGATCCTGCTGAATCCGGTGCGCAGGCACAGGGCCAGCGCCTGGCGGACCGTCTTGGTGCGCTCGATCCACACGATCTCAGTGCGCGGCACCATCACCTCCCGGGCGATGGTGTCGCCGAGCTCGAAGACGGAATGGATCATCTCGCGCTCGCCGTCGTCGACAACGCCGCGCTCACCGGCCAGGTCGACCAGTTCCCGCAGCTCCACCTCGGTGGCGAACGGACCTTCGCGGAACCCTCTTCCGGGGGTGATGGCGTTGCCGACCACGATGAGTAGCCGACTCAGTGGGCCGAGCAGACCGCCGAGCACCCGCACCGGCCCGGCGGCCAGCAGTGACACCCCATAGGGATGCTGCCGGCCGATCGTGCGCGGCCCGACGCCAACCAGGACGTAGGACACCACCACCATGCTTAGCCCGGCGACGAGCAGCGCCAGCCAGGCCTTGTCGACGCCGCGCAGGCAGAACGCGGTGATCAGCACCGTCGCCGACAGTTCGCAGGCCAACCGGAGCAGCAACAACAGGTTGATGTGCCGTGGGCGATCGGCGAGCAGCAGCCGAAGCTGCCTCGCACCGGCCCGGCGCTCACGCACCAGTGCGTCGACCTGTGCACCCGACACCGAGCTGAGCGCGGCATCGGCGCACGCGAAGAGACCTGCCGCCAGGACGAGGAGGATGGCGAAGACCAACATCATGGCGGCTGTGTCCGTCCCGTTCGGGCACTGTTCGGGCGACTCACCGCAGCCCCCACCCAGACCCAGGGGGGCGACCCCGAGTCCAGTCTACCAGCGGCAAACGCAAGTGGATCTTGATGGCGGGTCTCCTGTGGACAGCCAAGGGCCTGTGCATAACTCCGGTTGACAGGCTAACCAGGCGGTTCGGCGCCGGAGGCCGCACTGCCCCGGGCAGGCCCGGAACTGTCCTCCGGTGCGTCCGTGCCCGCATCCTGGACCAGCCCGACCGCGCCGAGCAGCCTGTCGTCGGCGCTGCGCTGGGCGGCCTCGTCCCTGGCTGTCCGGTAGTCGCCGAGAATGCGGTTCTGCAGGGTGAACATCTCCCGCTCCTCGGCCGGGGTGGCATGGTCGTAGCCCAGCAGGTGCAGGACACCGTGCACGGTCAGCAGGTGCAGCTCGTCAAGCAGGCTGTGTCCAGCCTTGTCCGCCTGCTCGGCGGCGAAGGCCGGACACAGCACGATGTCCCCCAGCAGCGCGGGGCCGACCCCGGCCGCGTCGGGCCGCCGGGCCGAGTCCAGCTCGTCCATCGGGAACGCCATCACGTCGGTCGGACCGCTCAGGTCCATCCACCGTTCGTGCAAGTCGGCCATCACGTCCAGCTCCACGAGCAGGACAGACAACTCAGCCAGCGGGCTGATCCCCATCCGGTCCAGCGTGAACCGGGCAACGGCCACGATCGTCGGCTCCTCGAGGGTGACGCCGGACTCGTTGGCGATCTCGATACTCACAGCGGCTATCGTCCCCGCCGGCGCTGTCCGACCCGCACACCGGGTCCACTGTCCTGGTGAGCCTGCCAGCGGTCATAGGCGTCCACGATGTCCCTGACCAACCGGTGCCGGACCACGTCGTGGCCGGTCAGCTCGGCGAAGTACACGTCGTCGAGACCGCCAAGGATCTCCCGGACCACACGTAGGCCGCTGCGCTGCTCGTCAGGCAGGTCGACCTGGGTGACATCGCCGGTCACCACGACCTTGGCGCCGAACCCGAGCCTGGTGAGGAACATCTTCATCTGCTCGGGCGTGGTGTTCTGCGCCTCGTCGAGCAGGATAAACGCGTCGTTAAGGGTGCGACCGCGCATGTAGGCAAGCGGAGCCACCTCGATCGTGCCCGACTGCATCAGCCGAGGGATGGACTCGGGCTCGACCATGTCGCGCAGCGCGTCGTACAGCGGACGCAGGTACGGATCGATCTTGTCGAACAGGGTGCCCGGCAGGAACCCAAGCCGCTCACCAGCCTCGACGACAGGCCTGGTCAGCACGATGCGGCTGACCTGCTTAGCCTGCAGCGCCTGCACCGCCTTCGCCATGGCCAGATAGGTCTTGCCGGTTCCCGCCGGCCCGATGCCGAAAACCACCGTGTTCGCGTCGATCGCGTCGACGTAGCGCTTCTGGTTGAGCGTCTTGGGCCGGATGGTGCGCCCACGCCGGGACAGGATGTCCAGGCTGAGTACCTCGGCGGGCGACTCCTCGACACCGGTGGACAGCATCGTCACGATGCCGCGGACCTCGTTCGGGCCGACCTGCTGCCCACCCTTGGCCAGGGTGACCAGTTCGGCGAACACCCGCTCGGCGAAGGCGACATCGGCCGGCTCGCCCGACAGCGTCACCTCATTGCCCCGCACGTGCAAGTCGGCGGCGAGCAGGTCCTCGGCTGTCCTGAGGTTCTCGTCGCGGGAACCGAGCAGGGCGAGCATCGCGGTGCCCGGCACGGTGAATCGGGATTGAGCCTCGCCCGCAACCATCGTCTGGGTCTTGGATGAACCGTTTCGGCTGCTGGAAACGGTGTGCGACGTCGGTTCCTCGGATCGGGCGGCTCCGCCCCGCGTACTGCCGGTCACGTAGTCTCGGGCCTGCTTCCTGAGCGCTGATGCTCCTCGGTGGTGGCGGACATCGCCATGCTAGCCGCGCGGACCGGCACCTCGCATCGAAGTTGGCCCGTCAGTGGCGGCCAAACGGCCCCAGCTGCTCTCCGCCGAGCAGGTGCAGGTGGGCGTGGAAGACGGTGCGGCCGGCATCGGGGCCGGTGTTGAACACCAGCCGGTAACCGCTGTCGACGATGCCCTCGGCCTCGGCCACCGCGGCGGCGGCGGTGACCAGCTCGGCCAGCAGCCCGGCGGCATCGGTCGCCAGTGACACCGCGTCCTCGTGGTGCTGCTTGGGCACGACGAGCACATGGGCGACGGCCTGCGGGTTGATGTCGCGGAAGGCCAGTGTCCGCTCGGAGTCGTACAACACGGTCGCCGGAACCTGGCCGGCGACGATCTTGCAGAACAGGCAGTCCGCGGTCATGCCGGGCAGGTTATCCGGTGGCCGGTCACGTCCACCGGTCGGTCAGCACACCGATCGCACCAAGCGCCACCGCCGCGGCGCTCGACGCGCGCAGCACCTGCGGCCCGAGCCGAACCGCGACGGCGCCGGCCGCCGTGAGCACGGCGAGCTCCTGCGCGCTGATCCCGCCCTCCGGGCCGACCACCAGCAGCAGGTCACCCTCCTTCGGCAGGTCGCCGAGCCGGGCCGGCGCCGAGGCGTCGAGTACCACCGCCTTGGCCACCCGGCCGACGAGCTCGGCGAGCTGCGTGGTGTCCACTGGCGGACGCACGTCAGGAACCCAGGCACGGCGAGCCTGCTTGGCCGCCTCACGCGCGGTACCACGCCAACGCGCCAGCGCCTTGTCCGCGCGCGGACCGTCCTGCCACCGAGTCACACAGCGCGACGCCCGCCACGGCACGATCACGTCCACTCCGGCCTGGGTGGCGAGCTCCACCGCGAGCTCCCCGCCGTCCCCCTTGACGAGCGCCTGCGCCACCACGACCCGAGGCGCGGGCGTCGGCTCGACGGCCCGCCGCAGCACCGCCAGCCGCAGCGTGTCCCGGTCCACTCCGTCGATCCGACACACGGCCCGGGTGCCCCGACCGTCGGCGAGCACCGCGTGTTCGCCCACCCGCAGCCTGCGGACCGTGGCGGCGTGATGGCCCTCCGGGCCGTCGAGCACCGCGGCGCCCTCCGCCGGCACCCGGTCGACCAGAAAGACCGGCGCCGACGTCGCCCCCTGCTCGGCATGGTCCACCCCGTCGGACACCCTGTTATCGCCCACCACGCGGGGACCGCAACCGGGAGAACAGGCCGTGGCCATGGCCGTTGACCGTGGCCAGCTCCGGCTCCTGCTCGCCGCGGAGGGCGGCCAGTTCGCGCAGCAGCTCCGCCTGCCTAGTGTCGATCTTGGTCGGTATCTCGACCTGAAGGTGCACGTACAGGTCGCCTCGGCCGTCGACCCGACCCGACGACCGGAGCTTGGGCATGCCCCGCCCGGACAACACCAGTTCGGTGTTGGGCTGGGTGCCCGGCTCGATACGCAGCTCCTCGACGCCGTCCAGGGTCGTCAGCGACACGACGGCGCCCAGTGCCGCGGTTGTCACGGGAATGCGCAGCGTGGCATGCAGGTTCGCGCCCTCCCGTTCGAACGTGTCGTGCGGCAGCTCCTCAACCTCGACGTAGAGGTCGCCGGCGGGGCCGCCACCGGGGCCGACCTCTCCCTGGCTGGCCAGTCGCACCCGCATGCCGTCCGCGACTCCAGGGGGAATCTTTACCGCGATCGTCCGACGGGACCTGACCCTGCCGTCGCCGCCGCAGTGCTGGCACGGGTCGGGAATGACCTCACCGAAGCCTCGGCACACCGGGCAGGGCCGCGCCGTGACAACCTGTCCGAGGAACGACCGCTGCACCGACTGGATCTCACCGCGGCCGTTGCAGGTGTCACAGGTCTGCGGCGCCGTTCCTGGGGCGCAGCCGTCACCCTGGCAGCGGTCGCACAACACCGCGGTGTCCACGGTGACCTCCCGGTTCACTCCGGAAAGGCATTCCTCGAGGGTCATCTCCATCCGCAGCAGCGCGTCCGAACCGGCCTGCGTCCTGCTGCGTGGACCCCGCCCACCGCCACTGCTGGTCGCGGCGCCGAAGAACGCGTCCATGATGTCACCGAGCCCGAAACCGGCGGCGCTGAAGGGATCACGCATGCCGCCGCCGGCGCCGCCACTCATCGGGTCACCGCCGAGGTCGACGATCTTCCGCTTCTCCGGGTCGGACAGCACCTCGTAGGCGGTGGTCACCTCACGGAACCGCTGCTGGGCCTTGGCGTCGGGGTTGACGTCGGGGTGCAGCTCTCTGGCGAGCCTGCGGTAGGCGCGCTTGATTTCTTCAGGCTTCGCGTCTCGGCTGACACCGAGTGTGCCGTAGTAGTCCCTGGCCACCGTTTCCAGTCCTCCTGCCGTGTCCCGGTGGGAGCCCCAACCGGCACACGGCCTTTCCTCGCCTGGACGCCGGCTAGCGTCCGGTCAAGATGTCCCCGACGTAGTTGGCCACCGCGTAGACGGCGGCCATGGTGCCGGCGTAGTCCATTCTCGTCGGCCCGACAACGCCCATCCCCCCGAGGAGGGTTCCCCCACCGCCGTATCCGATGGACACCACTGAGGTGCTCCGCAGGTCTTCCTCTTCGTTCTCGCCGCCGATGCGTACCGTGACGGTACCCGGATCGCGGACCGCCGCGAGCAGCCTGAGCACCACGACCTGCTCCTCGAGCACTTCGAGCACCTGACGCAGAGAGCCGGGGAAGTCCGCGACGTTCCTCGTGAGGTTCGCGGTGCCGCCGAGCACGAGCCGCTCCTCGGGATGTTCCACCAGCGACTCGACGAGGACCGTCGAGACCCTGATCATGACATCCCGCAGGTCCGCCGGCGTCTTGTCCGGCAGCTCGGCGACCTCGGCGCTGGCGTCGGCAAGACGCTGACCGGTCAACGCCGTATTGAGCACCGTGCGGATGCGGCCGACTGAATCCTCCGTGACCACGTCGCCCAGGTCGACCATGCGCTGATCCACCCGACCGGTGTCGGTGATGAGCACGACCATCAGCCGCGCCGGGGTGATCTGTACCACCTCCACGTGGCGGACCGTGGACCGGGTCAGCGTCGGGTACTGCACGACGGCGACCTGCCTTGTCAGCTGGGCAAGCAGCCGGACACTACGACGCAGCACGTCGTCGAGGTCGACTGCGCCCTCGAGGAAGCTCTGGATGGCCCTGCGTTCCGCCGGCGACATCGGCTTGAGCTCACTGAGACGGTCGACGAACAGCCGGTAGCCCTTGTCGGTCGGCACCCTGCCGGCGCTGGTGTGCGGCTGGGTGATGTAGCCGTCGTCCTCCAGGGCGGCCATGTCGTTGCGAACCGTGGCGCTGGACACGCCGAGGTTGTGCCGCTCCACGAGGGCCTTGGACCCGACCGGCTCCTGGTTGGCCACGTAGTCGGCCACGATCGCGCGAAGCACCTCGAAACGGCGCTCGTCCGCGTTCACCTGCGTCCCCCTTCCGGCCGGGCACGTCTGCCGTCCAGTTTACGGGTGGTGGCGGGTACACCAAGACCTCCGGCACCCGGCACCGGCGACCGGGTGGGATCAGGGCAGCAGGCGCCGGACCAGTGCGTCGGCGAGCAGCCGCCCCCGGTCGGTGAGCACGCACCGCCCGCCAGCAAGCGCCTGGTCCACCAACAGGCCGTCGGCGACGGCGTTGGCCGCCTCGACCCGGCCGGCCTCGTCCAGCACGTCCACCGGCAGGCCCTCGGCCAGCCGGATCTCCAGCAGCACCCGCTCGGTCCTGCGGTCCTCGGCGGTCAGCGTCTCGCGGCCCGCCGCTGGCGACCGCCCGGCGGCCAATGCCGCCGAATAGCTGGCCGGATGCTTGACGTTCCACCAGCGGACCCCGCCGACATGGCTGTGCGCCCCCGGTCCCGCGCCCCACCAGTGACCGCCGCGCCAGTATCCGAGGTTGTGCCGGCAGCGGGCTTGCGCCGAGGACGCCCAGTTGGACACCTCGTACCACCGCAGTCCCGCCGAACGCAGTGCGAGGTCCACCGTCTCGTAGCTGTCGGCGAGCACATCGTCGTCGGGCGCCGGCACCTCACCCCGGCCGATCCTGCGGGCCAGTGCCGTGCCGTCCTCGACGATGAGTGCGTAGGCGGAGACGTGATCGACACCGGCATCGAGCACAGCGTCGAGGGACGCACGGAGGTCGGCAGGGCGCTCCCCCGGTGTTCCGTAGATCAGGTCGAGACTGACGTGGTCGAATCCGGCCGCCAGCGCCTCCCTCGCGGCGGCGACGGGCCGGCCGGCGGTGTGCCGGCGGTCGAGCACCGCGAGCACGTGCGCGGCGGCGGACTGCATGCCGAGCGAGACCCGGGTGTAGCCGGTCGCGCGGATTCCGGCGAACAATGCCGCCGAGGTGGACTCCGGGTTCGCCTCCGTGGTTACCTCGGCGCCGGGTGCGAGCCCGATGTGGGCACGCACCGCGTCCAGCACCGCGCCGAGGCCGTCGGCGCCGAGCAAGGACGGGGTTCCGCCGCCGACGAACACGGTGTCGGCGGCGGGTGGTCCACCGAGCACCTCGGCGGCGAGGGCGAGTTCCCGCCGCAGCCCGTCCAGCCAGGTCGCCGGCGAGGCCGACGAACCGAGTTCGCCCGGCGTGTAGGTGTTGAAGTCGCAGTACCCGCAGCGAACCGCGCAGAACGGCACGTGCACGTACACCCCGAAGGGGCGGGCGCCGAGTTCGCGAAGCGCGGCGTCGGGCAGCGAGCCGTCGGCGGGGGCCTTGTCGGCGACCGGAAGGGCGGAGGGCATGCCAGCAACGATCCCACCGGCGCTTTGGCCGTCGCGTCCCACCATGCGGTTGGCGATGGACCGCGTCCGGGACCCGTGCCACGCTGAGGCCATGAACGCGTTCAAGCTCCGTCTGGTGGTACGCCGCCACGTGGATCTTCAGCGTGTCTGCAGCGCGATGTGTGGCTTTCCCCACCGCTAGACCGTCGCCGTCGCATCCGATCCTCCACTCCTCGACCGGCATGGGCGTGCTGGGCGAGGTTTCCCGTTGCCTTCCTCCTCCGGGGCTCCGCTCGCGGCCCGCTTCCCTTCCGGAGGACTGCCATGGTTTCGCCAGCAGCGCCTCGCACGCGCGGTCACGTCCGTCGCGGCGAAGGTCAGTGGGCACTCGGCTACCGGGAGCCACTCAATCCCCATGAGCGGGCCAAAAAGGACGACGACCCACTCAACGTCCGCGCCCGCATCGAATCGATCTACGCCCACCGCGGGTTCGACGCGATCGATCCTGCCGACCTGCGCGGCCGGTTTCGTTGGTACGGCCTGTACACCCAACGCCGGCCGGGTGTCGACGGCGGGAGAACGGCCGTACTGGAACCGGAGGATCTCGATGACCGCTACTTCATGCTGCGGGTCCGCATCGACGGCGGCGCCCTGACCACCGAGCAGGTGCGGGTGGTCGGGGAGCTCTCGCAGACCTATGCCCGCGACACCGCCGACATCACCGATCGGCAGAACATCCAGTACCACTGGATCCGGATCGAGGACGTGCCGGCCATCTGGCAACGGCTCGAGGCGGTCGGGCTGAGCACGACCGAGGCTTGTGGGGACTGCCCGCGTGTGGTGCTCGGTTCACCGGTTGCTGGCATCTGCGAGGACGAAGTGCTCGACGCAACGCCCGCGATCGAGGAGATCACTCGCCGCTATCTCGGCGATCCGGCGTATGCCAACCTGCCACGCAAGTTCAAGACGGCGATCTCGGGGCTGCCCGACGTCGCCCACGAGATCCACGACGTCGCCTTCGTCGGCGTGGTGCATCCCGAGCATGGCCCCGGTTTCGACCTGTGGGTCGGCGGCGGCCTGTCCACCAACCCGATGCTGGGCAAGCGACTCGGAGCCTGGGTTTCCCTCGCCGAGGTCGCCGACGTGTGGGCGGGTGTGGTCGGGGTCTTCCGTGACTACGGCTACCGCCGGTTGCGACACCGGGCCCGGATCAAGTTCCTCGTCGCCGACTGGGGACCGCGGCGTTTCCGGGAGGTACTGGAGACCGAGTACCTCCGGCGGCCGCTGGTCGACGGTCCCGCACCACCGGTGTCGGCGACGCCTCACGATCACATCGGCGTGCACCGCCAGAAGGACGGCAGGCGCTATGTCGGCGTCGCGCCTGTCGCCGGCCGGATCTCCGGTTCGACTCTGGTGGCGCTGGCCAAGGCCGCCGAGCGGGCCGGATCAGGGCGTGTGCGGCTGACCCCGCAGCAGAAACTCGTCGTCCTCGACGTGCCAGTGTCCGAAGTGGACAGCTTGGTCACTGATCTGACCAAGCTGGGCCTGCACGCCAACCCGTCACCATGGCGGAGGGCGACCATGGCCTGCACCGGAATCGAGTTCTGCAAGCTGGCCATCGTCGAAACCAAGGCACGGGCGGCCGCTCTTGTCACCCAACTCGACGAGCGGCTCGCCGACGTCAATGCCAGCCTCGAACAGCCAGTGACCGTGCACATCAACGGATGTCCGAACTCGTGTGCCCGTATCCAGACCGCCGACATCGGCCTGAAAGGTCAGATCGTCACCGACGCCACCGGGGTGCAGGGCGAAGGTTTCCAGGTCCACCTTGGAGGCGGTCTTGGCCTGGACTCCGGATTCGGCCGCAAGCTGCGCGGGCACAAGGTGACCGCCGACGAGTTGGCCAACTATGTCGAGCGGGTGGTGCGCCGGTTCGTCGAGCAGCGCATCAAGGGTGAGCGGTTCGCCCAGTGGGCGGCCAGGGCGGAGGAGGCGGATCTGCGATGAGTGAACGTGCCGTCGCGTTGTACTGCCCCTACTGCGGCGAGGAGGACCTCCGCCCGGAGGAGGAACCGCACGGCGCCTGGCGTTGCCTCCGCTGTTGCCGGGTGTTCGCCGTGAAGTTCGTCGGACTGGCGGTGGGGCGGTGAGCACCGAGCTGAAGTCGTTAGCGGACAGGGCTTCTGGCGAACAACGCGGAAGCCGAACAGCCGGTCGCGCTGCCTGGCTGCCCTGCCGGACTCAAGCAGGGCTGGGCGGTGCCATCCGATGAGCGGGATCCCGCTGCTGGCGGTCGGACACGGTAGCCGCGACCCGCGGTCGGCAACGGTGATCGGCGAACTGCTCGCCGTGGTGCGCATGCTGCGGCCCGACCTTGACGTCCGTGCGGCATTCCTGGACCTTTCGGTGCCGCGGCTGGCCGACGTGCTCGGCGCGATACACGCGGAGGGTTACCACGAGGTTGTTGTCGTGCCGTTGCTACTGGGCAGCGCTTATCACGCCAAGGTCGACGTGCCGAACGCGATCGCCGAGGCCACCGCGCCTCACCTTCGCGTACACCTGGCCGACGTGCTCGGCCCGGACCCGCGGCTGGCCTCGGCCGCGTTGCGCCGGCTGAGGGTGGCCGGGGCCAGCCCGGACGACCCCAATCTCGGCGTGGTGTTGGCTGCGGCCGGCTCGTCGCACGCACCAGCCAACGACCTGGTGTCGGCAGCCGCTCGCCGGTTGGGCACGGGAACGACGTGGGCCGGGGTGATGCCAGCGTTCGCCACGACGGCCAGTCATCCCGCAGCGGCCAACCACACTGTCGCGACGGCGATCTCGGCGCTGCGCGCCGCTGGCGCCCGCCGAATCGCGGTGGGCTCCTGGTTCCTGGCGCCTGGCCTGCTGTCCGATCGGGTGGCGCGACAGGCCCTCGCGGCGGCCGACGGGATCGCGAGCACCGTTCCCCTGATCGCCGCTCCGTTGGGCGCCGACCTCGATGTGGCCAGACTGGTGCTCGACCGCTACGCGGAGGCGGCGGCCGGCGGACGGGTGCCTCGATCCGCGTAAGGGCTACCGGGATGACCGAAATGCCCTTGTCTCACCTGAGATGTGAACCGTTAAGGCTTGCAGCCAAACACATCAAGGGCTGTGATCGGAAACACATTTCTGGTCACCATGACTCGCTTCCCCGCATTGAAAGCGAGGTACGACTCCATGTCCAGGTCACTCCCCCGGCTGACTGCCGCAGCGGCCCTCGCGCTCGTCCCGCTGTTCGGCATTGCCGTATCCGCCTCCGCGGCCACCCTGACGGTGAACTACGCGTGTCAGTCCTCCGCGGCCGGCCAGACCGGCGGCGGAACACTGACCCAAACTCTCGACGCGACGGCGCCCGCGACAGTGAAGGCCGGCGGCACGCTCAGCGTCGTGCTCACCCCCGCCGTCGGCACACTCCCGACCCAGGCAGGCGGCCACACCCTTCAGTCGCTCAAGGATGCCGCCCTGACCATCCCGATCCCGGCCAACTCCAGCTACGTCTCGTCCAGTCTGTCCGGCGGCTCGGGACTCAACAGCACACCGACGCTCACCAAGACCGACAACGCCGTTGTCATGCACGTGCCCGGTCCGATCAAGGGAGGTTCCACCTTCCAGCTGCCGCAGCTGACACTCAACCTCACCGCCGGGACATCGGGCACCATCACCAGCACACTCGGCGGCACCAGCTTCAACGATCCCGGCCTGACCTTCACCGCGACCGTCCTTGTCGTGATTCCCGTTGACGCGCCGACGGCCTGCTATCCCAACCCGTCTCCGACACTCACCACAACGACGATCACCTGACAGGGACGATCACCTGATACAGCCGCTGTGTCGTGGCCCCGACCCCGCTGGTGGCCACGGCACGGCGGCGCCGGCCCGCACGACCGGATACGGTGCAGCCATGGCTGAGTTGGCGCATTACACGGTGGAGCAGGGCGTGGCGACGATCACTCTGGACTCTCCGCACAACCGCAACGCCCTATCCGCACAACTGCGTACCGAACTGCGACACCACCTGACCGCCGCGCTCAACGATGACGCCGCACGGGTGGTCGTGCTCACCCACACCGGCCCGGTGTTCTGCTCGGGAATGGATCTCAAGGAAGCGGGCACCGCCGGCACGGCGGACCGAGGTGTCACCGAGTTCCCCGCGATCCTGACCGAGATCTGGACCAGCCCAAAGCCTGTAGTGGCCAGGCTCGCGGGGCCGGCACGAGCGGGCGGGGTGGGCATCGTCGCCGCATGCGACATCTCCATCGCGGCACGGCAGGCCACTTTCGCGTTCAGCGAGGTACGGATCGGCGTGGTGCCCGCGGTGATCTCGGTGACCGTGCTGCCCCGTCTGTTGCCCCGTGCCGCCCACGAGCTGTTCCTGACCGGGGAGACGTTCGACGCGGAACGCGCTGCCAGGATCGGCCTGCTCAATTCGGTGGTCGAGGCGGAAGAACTCGATGGGGAAGTACGCCGCTACACCGACATGCTCACGCTCGGCGGACCGAACGCGTTGGCAGCCACCAAGACCATGTTGCGCCGGCCCCGCACCGGCGACGTGGACAGGGACTTCGCCGACATGCTCGCCCTGTCGACCGTGCACTTCGGCAGCGCGGAAGGCCAGGAGGGCATCGCCGCGTTCGCCCAGAAGCGCAAGCCATCCTGGGTGCCGCGACGCTAGATGTGCCGCGGTGCGACCGACACCGTCGGAGCCGGGGCGGGCCGGGCGGAGTCCGCCGCGAGCCCGTTCCTGACCAGCCAGCCAACCACCACAAGGATGATCAGGCCGGCCAGGGCGAGCGTGATGCGTCGCCGAGAGGTCATCCGTCGAGCTTACGAGGGGGAATCCGGCCGCTTCCCCGCGGCCCGATTGTCGTCGCCCTGTTGCTCGGGATCGCGTCCCCACAGGGTCGGTTCGGCGCGATAGCGGGGAGCCAGCAGGGCCGACAGCCTGTCCACCACCCGGTCGATCAGCCACGCGACGCCGAGGCACACCGGAAGCAACACCACCATGACCAACGCGAACTGCACCGGAAACCACAGCTGGGCAACCCACAGCTCCACCGCGTCCCAGGTGTCGGCCAGCCATTGGAGCATCTCCTCACTGTACGTGAGTGACATGTGTCACCGGCACGCTCCGACGCGAATCGGTAGGTTGCCAGCATGTTCGCCGTGTATGCCACCCAGCCGTGTCCGAGTGATCCGTTGTCCGCACTGGTCGTTGGTGAACGGGACACCCCACAGCCCCCGCCGGGATGGGTGAGTGTCTCAGTGCGTGCGGCCAGCCTGAACATGCACGACCTGTGGACGTTGCGCGGGGTGGGCATCGCCGCGGACCGGTTCCCGATGATCCTCGGCTGCGACGGCGCCGGCGTGCTGGAGGACGGCACGGAAGTGGTGTTGCATGGAGTCATCGGCGACCCGGAGTGGCGGGGTGAGGAAACCCTCGACCCAAAGCGGACCTTGCTCACCGAGAAGTACCAAGGCAGCTTCGCCGACACCGTGGTGGTGCCGAGCCGCAATGTGCTGCCCAAGCCCGCCGGCCTCACCTTCACCGAGGGCGCGTGTATGGGTGTGGCGTGGCTGACGGCATATCGGATGCTGTTCGTGAAGTCCGGGCTACGGCCGGGACAGACAATGCTGGTGCAGGGTGCCGCCGGCGGCGTGTCGACGGCACTGATCCAACTTGGGATCGCCGGCGGCTTCCGGGTCTGGGTGACCGGTCGGAGTGAGCAGAAGCGGGCACTGGCCGAGTCCCTCGGCGCGCACGCCACCTTCGAACCCGGTGCGCGACTGCCGGAACGGGTCGACGCCGTGTTCGAGACCGTCGGCAAGGCAACCTGGTCGCACACGATGCGCTCGCTCAAGCCGGGCGGAATCGTCGTGGTCTCAGGGGCGACCAGCGGCGACGCCTCCTCGGCCGAACTGCAGCGCCTGTTCTTCCTCCAGCTCCGCGTGGTCGGCTCCACCATGGGCACCCGTGAGGAGTTGGCGGAGCTGCTGCGTTTCTGCGAACTCACCGGAGTTCGGCCGCGGATCGGTGCGGAGCTCGCGATGGAGCAGGCGGTGGACGGCATGCGGTCGATGCTGGACGGCACCGTCGCCGGCAAGATCGTCTTCACTCGCTGAAACGGTTCGCGGCGGCTGTCAGCCGTCGGCGAAGCGGCTGTTCGCCCGTTGGATCGCCGCCCGGGCCCCGTGGCCCAGCCGGGCAACCAGTTCGGCGGCGGGCAGGTCGACGACGAGCGGGTAGGTCTGCCCCGCCCACAGATGCACCGCCTCCGGATCACCGGCCGCCGCCGCGGCGGCCCGAACCGGCTTGGTCAGATGGTGCAGATGCGGATATGCCGCCGGAGCAACCGCGGAGTGCTCGGTCAGGAACCGGTTGACCAGTCCCCGCGCGGGACGACCAGTGAACGCCCGCGTGATCGCGGTTCGCCGGGTTCTGTCGGTCAGCGCGGCCCGGTGGGTCGCCGACGTTCCCGCCTCCGGGCAGCGCAGGAACGCGGTGCCCAACTGGGCGGCGACCGCACCCGCGGCCAAGACGGCGGCGATGTCGGCACCGTCGACGAGTCCGCCGGTGGCGATCAGTGGCAAGCCGGTCGTCGCGCGGATCCTGCACAGCAGGGCAAGCAGTCCGAACTCTTCACCGCCTCCGGGAAAGATCCCGTCGTCGACCAGCGTCCCCCGGTGGCCACCGGCCTCGAAACCCTGCACGCACAAAGCATCGGCACCGACGGCGGCGGCCTTGCTCGCCTCCGCCGGGGTCGTCACGGTGACAACGACCTGCGTGCCGGTCGCGTGCAGGCGGCGCACGGTCGACACCTCAGGCAGACCGAAGGTGAACGACACCACCGGCACCCGCTTGGCCAGCACCAGCTCCAGCTTGGCCGGGTAATCATCGTCATCCCAGTGCGCCTCACCCGGCTCGACGCCGTACCGGACCGCCTCGGCTGCGATCCGGGCTCGGTAGACATCCAGGTCCGGCGCCGATTCCGGGCCTGGCACGAACAGGTTCACACCGAACCGGCCGGCGGTCAGCTCCTCGGTGCGCCCGACAAGACCGGCCAGCGCCTCTACCGAGAGATAGCCGCCTGGCACGAATCCGAAGCCACCCGCACGCACCACCTCGGCAACCAGGTCCGGAGTGGTCACGCCACCGGCCATCGGCGCGACGACCACGGGCACTCGCAGCTCAGCGATCACACCATCGACAGTACTGCCGGCAGCAACAGGGCGGCACCGACAACCAGCGCAAAGACGGATACCAGCCCGAACAGCAGGACCCACAGCGTTGCGCTGAGGCCGGTGAGCCTGGCCAGCTGGTCGGCGTCGGAGGCCGGAGCCCGACCGGCCCGGCGCTTGCGGTGCAGTTCGAACACGGGTCGCACACCGCCGAGCAGCAGAAACCACGCCGTCAGATAGGCGAAGGCGGCCTGCAGATCGGTGTCGGCGTACCAGGACACGGCGAAGACAAGGCCGCCGGTGAGCACGACCGAGAGCACTCCGAACACGTTGCGGATCATCACGAGCATGGCCGCGAGCCCCAGGATCGCCAGCCACAGCAACAGGGTTATCCGCCCGCCGGCAAGCAGCACCGCGGAGCCGAGCCCAAGCAGCGACGGTGCGACGTAACCGGCCAGCGCGGTGAACACCATGCCGGGGCCGCGTGGCTTACCCCTGCTCACCGTCAGACCCGAGGTGTCCGAATGCAGCCGCACCGCCTTCAGCCGTCGCCCCGTGAGCACGGCGGCAAGGGCGTGACCGCCTTCGTGGGCGATCGTCACGACAGTGCGGCTGATCCGCCAGATCCGCCACGGCAGGACCGCGACGGCGGCGGCGACACCGGTGACCAGGGCAAGGCCCAGTCCCGGGTCAGGCTGGCCGCCCATTATCCGGTCCCACTGCGTCGCGATGGTGCTCACACCGTCCCTTTCGCCGAGCGACCCATCCATCGGTGGACGTGCCGCGCCCGGTCAGGGTTGTATCAGACCCATGACGTTCACGGTGCAGGACGCGGTACGCCTCGCGACACGCGCGCATGACGGACAGCTCGACAAGGCCGGCAAGCCCTACATCGGCCATCCGATTCGGGTGATGAACCGCGTCGAGACCGACTACGAGCGGATGGCGGCCGTCTTGCACGACGTCATCGAGGACACTCCGGTCACGGCCGACGACCTGCTCGCGGCCGGCTGCCCGCCGCGGGTCGTCTCCGCCGTCGTGGCGTTGAGCACATCGCCGGGCGAACCGTTGGCCGACTATCTGGCTCGGGTGGTCGCCGACCCCATCGCGGTAACGGTGAAACGGGCCGACGTCGCCGACAACCAGTCGCCGGTTCGCTTCGACGTACTGGATCCGGCCACCAGGGTACGACTGCGCATCAAGTACGACACCACACTCCGGATACTCGACGCCGGGCAGCGGTAGCCGGTCCGGGTCGAACGCCGGTCAGAAGTCCGGTCTGCGCAGCCGGCCGAGCAGTTCGGCCGGCACGATCCGCACCGGGAACGGCAACTCGGCCTCGAAGGCGTCCTCGCCCTTGACCTCGCAACCTGCTGGTAGACGCCGTCGTCGTCGAGTTCGAACACGGTGAGCCGGGGATCCTGCGGATCGACGACCCAGTAACTGGCCACTCCCATCCGCTGGTAGGCCGCCTTCTTGGTGTTGAGATCGTTCAGCGCGGTGCTCGAAGAAAGGATCTCCACCGCGAGCAGGGGCGCCACCGGAAGGTTCTTGTCGGTCAGGTCCTCGTCCAGTCCAACAAGGAGGCACTGACAAGCCCGGGCCGAAACTGGGGTCACGAGGGTCGGCTACGCCTGGTCGTGTGACTACTTGCGCCCCTTGTCCTTGCCGCCCGAATCCTCAGTGGACAACGCCGCCACGAAGGCCTCCTGGGGAACCTCGACCCGGCCCACCATCTTCATGCGCTTCTTGCCTTCCTTCTGCTTCTCCAACAGCTTGCGCTTACGGGTGATGTCACCGCCGTAGCACTTGGCGAGCACGTCCTTGCGCATGGCCCGAATCGTCTCCCGTGCGATGACACGCGATCCGATGGCGGCCTGGATGGGAACCTCGAACTGTTGGCGGGGAATGAGTGTGCGCAGTTTGGTCGCCATCTTGGTGCCATAGCCGTACGCGGCGTCCCGGTGCACGATCGCGCTGAACGCGTCAACCGGTTCGCCCTGCAGCAGGATGTCGACCTTGACCAGGTCCGCGGTCTGTTCGCCGGCCTCCTCGTAGTCCAGCGAGGCGTATCCCCTGGTCCGGGACTTCAGCGAGTCGAAGAAGTCAAAGATGATCTCCGCGAGCGGCATGGTGTAGCGCAGCTCGACGCGGTCCTCCGACAAGTAGTCCATGCCGCCCAGTTGGCCACGTTTACTCTGGCACAGCTCCATGATCGCGCCAATGAAGTCGCTCGGCGCGATGATGGTGCACTTGGTGATCGGCTCGTACACCTCGGCGATCTTGCCGTTGACCCAGTCCGAGGGATTGGTCACGACATGCTCGGTGCCGTCGTCGCCGATGACCCGGTAGACGACGTTGGGCGCGGTGGAGATCAGGTCGAGCCCGAACTCCCGTTCCAGCCTGTCCCGAGTGATCTCCAGGTGCAGCAGGCCGAGGAAGCCACACCGGAACCCGAACCCGAGCGCCGAGGAGGTCTCCGGCTCGAAGGTGAGCGCGGCGTCGTTGAGTTGCAGCTTCTCCAACGCCTCGCGCAGATCGGGGTAGTCCGAGCCGTCCATCGGATACAGCCCGGAGTACACCATGGGCTTGGGGTCGCGGTATCCGGCCAGCGGCTCCCGTGCACCGTGTTTGTCACTGGTCACGGTGTCGCCGACCTTGGACTGCCTGACGTCCTTCACACCGGTGATGAGGTAACCGACCTCGCCGACGCCAAGGCCTGCCGACGGCTTGGGTTCGGGCGAGATGATGCCCACCTCGAGCAGTTCGTGAGTGGCGCCCGTGGACATCATCTTGATTCGCTGCCGCGCGGTGATCCTGCCGTCGACGACCCGGATGTAGGTCACCACGCCGCGGTAGGTGTCGTAGACCGAGTCGAAGATCATCGCCCGGGGTGCGGCCTTGTCGTCGCCTACGGGCGCGGGCACCTTTCTGACCACCTCGTCGAGCAGCTCCGAGACGCCGAAGCCGGTCTTGGCCGACACTCGCAGCACCTCGCCGGGGTCACAGCCGATGATGTGCGCCAGTTCGGCGGCGTACTTGTCCGGGTCGGCGGCCGG
Source organism: Kutzneria sp. (assembly GCA_019239965.1). Classification (GTDB taxonomy): domain Bacteria; phylum Actinomycetota; class Actinomycetes; order Mycobacteriales; family Pseudonocardiaceae; genus Kutzneria. Next base: position 20,135 of record JAFAZC010000103.1, read on the forward strand.
CAAGTCGATCTTGTTGAGCACCGGGATGACGGTGAGCTCGTTCTCCAGCGCGAGGTACAGGTTGGCCAGGGTCTGGGCCTCGATCCCCTGCGCGGCGTCGACCAGCAGGATCGCACCCTCACACGCCTCGAGCGCGCGGGACACCTCGTAGGTGAAGTCGACGTGGCCCGGCGTGTCGATCATGTGCAGTACGTGGTCCCTGCTGTCGAGTCGCCAGGGCAACCGGACGTTCTGCGCCTTGATGGTGATCCCGCGCTCGCGCTCGATGTCCATCCGGTCCAGGTACTGCGCGCGCATGGCGCGTTCCTCGACCACCCCGGTCAGCTGCAGCATCCGGTCGGCAAGGGTGGACTTGCCGTGGTCGATATGGGCGATGATGCAGAAGTTCCTGATCAGGTCAGGAGCGGTGAACGTGGTGTCGGCGAACGTGCTCACTGGGGCGTTTCCTCGCGCAAGCGGACAGGGGCATGGTCAATCGTCCCACGGGCGCCGGCGTGCTCCGCACCAGCAGCACCCGGGACGGGCCGGCCGCGGGTCCCGGCCGACCATCCCTGTAGACTCAGCGATCGCGTCGTGCGGCATTCCGCAGTGGAGGAAACCTCACCCGATTCGTGCTGGTGAGACGCCAACGAAGTGCGACGCACAGCCAACACACATCGAGAGGCGTTCACGTGGCCAACATCAAGTCACAGCGCAAGCGGATCAAGACCAACGAGGCCGCCCGCCTGCGCAACAAGGCGGTCAAGTCCAGCGTCAAGACCGCTGTCCGCAAGTTCCGCGAAGCCGCGGCGGCTGGGGACAAGGACAAGGCCGTGGAATTGGCCCGTGCCGCCTCACGCAGCCTAGACAAGGCGGCGAGCAAGGGCGTGATCCACGCCAACCAGGCCGCCAACAAGAAGTCGGCCATCGCGCTGCGGGTCAACCAACTCGACGCCTGATCCACGGCAACCGGACCGGTGCCGCCCGGCGATACCGTGGGTCAGCGGTGCCGCTGGGCGGCGAGGATGTGCAGTACGGCCCGTTCGAGCGCGTAGTCCGCGTTGGCCGCGGCGCCTTTCACATCGGCGTTGAGAACGGCAACGACGCGGAGTGCCTCCGCGAGCCCGTCCGGCGTCCAGCCCCGGGCCTGGCCCTGGGCCTTCTTCACCTTCCACGGAGGCATACCGAGTTCACCGGCCATGCGGAACGGGTCGCCCCGTCCCGCCGAGGCCACCTTGGCGACCGTACGGACCCCGTCGGCGAGGGCGTCGGCGACGAGGACGTGAGGTACGCCGAGCTGCATCGCCCACCGCAGCGCCTCGATGGCGCCGGCTTCGTCGCCAAGTACGGCCCTGTCGGCGACGGCGAACCCGGTCACCTCGGCACGGCCCTGGTAGTAGCGGTGGACCGCCGCCTTGTCCACGGTGCCGCCGGTGTCCGCGACCAGTTGGGACGCGGCCGCGGCCAGCTCGCGTAGGTCCGTTCCGACGGCCTCGACGAGCGCGGCGAGTGCCGCGGCCTCGATCTTGCCGCCGGCCCTGCGCACCTCGTCGCGGATGAAACCGTCGCGGTCGGCCGGTTTGGTGATCTTGGCACAGTCCACGACCGTGGCACCGGCCTTGCGGAGTGCGGCCGGCAGTTCCTTGGCCACCTTGCTGCGGCCTCCGCCGCTGTGCTGGACGACAAGCACGATCCCCTCGGCCGGCTGGCGGCAGTACGCGAGCACCGCGTCGGCGATCTCCTTGCCGCCGTCCTGAGCGGCTTCGAGCACCACCACCCTGCCGTCGGCGAACAGCGATGGGCTGAGCAGCTCTACCAGCTCCGCCGGGGTGAGATCGGTCGCCCGGACACGGCTGTGGTCAGCTTGCACGTCCGCGGCCCTCGCGGCGGCCACGGCGGCCCGCACGGCGCGTTCGACGAGCAGCTCCTCGTCGCCGAGCACGAGCTGGAGGGGATCAGGGCTGACGGTGGCACTCACCGGCCCATCGTCGCACGCGGCCTCCCGCATAGTGGGCGTGGCTGGTCGTCGCCGCGGCCGTGTCGTAGCGTGCTGGTCACAACTGAACACAGCTCATCCAGAGGGGCAGAGGGAACGGCCCGACGAAGCCCCGGCAACCACC
>JAFAZC010000120.1 GCA_019239965.1 Kutzneria sp.
CTCATTGGTGATCTGCTGAACACGGTCGGTGAGCAGTCGCATGCGGCGGACGGTGAACTTTCCGGTCAGCTTCTTGCGATAGCCGGTGTGCTCCGGAGGGTCGATCCCGGTCAGATCACCGGGTAGCGCTCTCGGCAGCTCCCCGAGCCGGACTCCCGGCCTGTGGGAGTGCATGAGCTCGTAGCGGGAGCTGACTCGAGGGTCAGCCAGCACGGCACGGGACACGGCATAGCCGGTCGCGAGCCATCCCACGTGGCTGTCGGGAAAACGCAACCGGCACAGGGGAGCCTGTTCACGTATCCGCGCCAATTCCACCGGTGGATCGAAGGGACAGGCCGCCTCGCGGATCGTGGGTAGCGTGGGAAGCGGCGCCCTCTCATCAGGGACACCACTCGACAATTCCTGGAAACACATGACTTCCTCTCACTTCTCGGCATGTCCGCATGGGTTGCGCTGGGCGATCACGGGGAGCCGTCAGGGCTCCCCGTGACATCACGACATCGTCAGACCGTCAACGCCTGGACGAACCATTCCGTGGACCTGTCCTCATCCCCCACACCAGGCCAGCCGTTGATCGCGGCCGTCAACTGCCAGAACCTGAACTGCTGCTCGTCCTTGCTTTCCAGGAGCTTCAGTAAATCTTTCCGGAACTCTGGTGTGTCGTCGCGCCCAAGGCTCTTCGCGTAATCCTTGACGACCTGGTCGGCGAGCGTCTGACCCTCCAGTGAGCTCGGTGATATCTTGCCGGCATTGATTTTCTTCTCCAGGTACTGCAGCAAGACCACCAGCTGCGTCTCCGTCTTGGTTGACGCCGCGCCGCCAACCGCGGAGCCGAACGCGGCCTGGGCAGCGACAGAACGCCGCATACTGTCCCTGAAGCCGCCGTCTCGGAGCATCGTCACTACTTCGGACCACGCCTCGGGCTGTTCTACTCTCGGATCCGGCATGCTGGCATACAAACCCGCGGGGACATCGGGCCCGCAGTCGGTTCCAGCGACTATGTCGTCGACAAAGTCGTGAATCAGTTGACGGCGTTCGGTTTCGGCACTCACTGACTTGTTCTCCTTTTGATTGGTTCACACAGCGTCCAACCTTGTGATCATGCGGGCGCTATGGCTGCTTTCCGAGCACTCTCCATTCAGAGCCGTTTCGGCGACAGGCTCAGCCGGCCGTTGCCGGGAGCCTTTGTGGTCCCGTACGAGGACGAAGCCGACAATGGCCGCGATCAGCGCGACACCGGCACCGGCCAGAGCCGTGACGGACATACCGCTGGCGAAGGCATCGCGGGCGGCGTGGGCCAGCGCCGCGTCGCCGGTGCGGTTCGCCACGGCGAGCGCGCCGTTGATCGAGGCGCGGGCCTCACCAGGCGCGGACGCGGGCATGGCCGCACTGAAGCCGGCGGCCAGGACACTGCCGAGGACGGCAACCCCGAACGCGGCGCCGACCTGCTGCACGGTGTCGTTGAGAGCGGATCCCACCCCGGCTCGCTCTTCAGGCACCGCACTCATCAAGGCGTTACTGGCCGCGGGTGCCGAGAATCCGCCGCCGAGACCGAAAAGGGTCAGGCTGACGGCGATCAGCCCGTAACCGCTGACCGGGGAAGCGATCGCGAGGACACCGAGCCCACAGACCGCGATGAGCACACCGAGGACGATCATGGGGCGGTTGCCCAGCTTGCCGCCCATCCTGCTGCCGAGAATGCCGCTCACGATCATGCCCGTCGCATAGGGGACCATCGCCAGTCCGGACTGGGCCGGCGTGAAGCCGAGAACGAACTGCAGGAACTGCGGCAACGCCAGCACCAGTCCGTTGCTCCCGACCTGCATCAGCACCGCCACGAGGCTGCCGCCGCTGAAGTTGCGGTCACCGAACAGCGCCAGCGGGACCATCGGCACGCGCGTGCGTTTCTCCCACACCACGAAACCGCCGAGACTGATCACCGCGACAGCCAGGAGGCCCAGTGTTCTCGGGCCGTCGACGCCGCTGCCGGGCAGGCCAATGATCATCCACGTCAGCGTCACCGTTCCGACCACGGACAGCACCGTGCCCAGCGGATCTGGCTTGCGCCACGGCCCCTTGGACTCCGGCATCCACAGGAGGGCGGCGGCCATGGCGACCACCACGACGGGAACGTTGATCAGGAAGACCGCTCCCCACCAGAACGCGCTGACCAGAAGACCGCCGACGGTCGGTCCGGCGATGTCACCAACCATGAGCACCACGGTCCAGATCGCGATGGCCCTGCGTCGTTCGACGGCATCGAACACGGTGATCAGGATTGACAGGGTGCTCGGCATGATCAGGCAGCCACCGACACCCATCGCGACCCGACTGGCGATCAACATGTCGACGCTTGCCGACAAGCTGGCCGCCAGGGACGAAAGACCGAAGACCACCAGGCCGATCAGCAACACACGCCGCCTGCCGAACCGGTCCGAGAGGCTTCCCGAGGTCATCAGCAGACCGGCGTACACCAGGACGTACGAATCGAAGACCCACTGGATCTGCTCTGGGGTCGCCCCCAGGTCGCGGGCAAGAGGCGGGATCGCGACCGTGAGTACGCTGACGTCCAGGGTCAGGACCAGCGTGCACAGACACAGCACGATCATGATCAGCCGACGGCGCGGACGGTGCTTCATGCGATTCCCTTCGGTGGCACGGGGCGAAACACGATCGCGCATGTCGGAGAACCACGCCGGACGCCCTGACTGAACTACAACCTAGATCGGGCGCACACTGTACGCAAGTGCGCACGTCGTTCTCATCGCTCATCGATCCCAAGGATGGCCAAGTGTCCGCGAAGAACGAGCACCCTCCCACGGTGTGGGCACGGGAGACCCAGCAGCGGGCGCGCCCCACGCTCAGCAGGGCGCACATTGTGGCCGAGGCCATCCGGCTGCTCGATACCGACGGCATCGAGGGACTGAGCATGCGTCGCCTCGGCGCCCAGCTCGGCGCCGGCGCGACCTCGCTCTACCGGCACGTGGCGAACAAGGATGAACTGATCGAACTGGCCGTTGACGCCGTCTACGGTGAACTGTCCCTATCGGACCGCGCCGATCTCGCCGACTGGCGGGGCGGCGTGACTCGCACGGCCAACCGGATGCGAGAGCTGATCCTCCGCCATCCCTGGATCGCGGCGGTGTCCGCGGAGACGGGACTGTCCTATCTCGGCCCGAACGTGATGCGGGCCTGCGAGGACGTGCTCGCGATCTTCGTGGCCGCGGGATGCACCATTGAGGACGCCGACCTCGCCGTCAACACGGTCTTCGCGTATGTGATCGGAGCGACCACCGGCGAGGCCGCACTGACGATGAAGCTCGCCAGTCGCGGACTGGACGTCAGCGAATGGGCCGACGGCCTGCGGGCAGCGGCCGAGCGGGCCGCGCGGCCCTACCCGCACGCCTACCAGGCGTATCTCTCATATGCCGGCCGGGAATCGAGGGACATCGCCGAGACGCAGTTCACCCAAGGTCTCCAGCTCATCCTCGACGGCGTTGCCCCACTGACGGACCATCCCTCGCCCCCCAGTGGGCGGTGAAGGACGGGCCTCCGGTGCCAGTCAACTGTCGACCGCTACCTCCGTGCCCTGGCCGGCGCCGCCGCTCTGGCTGGCACGCAGCACGGACTTCCTCGCCCCGTACGCGAAATAGAACACGATGCCGATCGCCATCCAGACGGCGAACCGGACCCACGTCAACGCGGTCAGATTGATCATCAGCCACAGGCAGGAGACGATCGCCAGGATCGGAACCAGCGGAACCAACGGGGCGCGGAATCCGCGTGGCAGGTCGGGTCGGGTCTTGCGCAATACAAGCACCCCCGCCGAGACGAGGACGAAGGCGGACAGCGTGCCGACGTTGACCACTTCCTCCAACTTGTTCGAGGGGAAGAACCCGCCGGCGATGGCCACCGCGACGACCACTGTGAGGGTGGCACGGACCGGGGTGCCGCGCGCGCCGGTCTTGGCGAGGACGGGCGGCATCAGACCGTCACGGGACATGGCGAACAGGATCCGGGTCTGACCGAGCAACAACACCATCACCACGGTTGTCAGACCGGCGAGCGCGCCGATGGCGATCACCGCCGCGGCCCAGTGCACGCCGTTGTCGGCAAACGCGGTGGCCAGCGTCTTCTTCGTGCCGTCCGCTCCCGTGGCCAACTTGGTGTAGGACTCCATCCCGGTGACCACGAAGGACACCGCGATGTAGAGCACCGTGACGATGGCCAGTGACCCCAGGATTCCTCTCGGCACGTCGCGCTGCGGGTTGCGGGTCTCCTCGGCGGTGGTGGCGACCACGTCGAAACCGATGAACGCGAAGAACAGGATCGAGGCGGCGGCAAGCATGCCGAAGACGCCGAAGATGCTCGACTGCCCGCCGACCAGCAGCGAGAACACCGACTGGTCGAGGCTGCTGGTGTTGGCGCCGTTCGGCACGCTCGGCGGGATGAACGGCGTGTAGTTGGCGGTCTTGATGTAGCCGATTCCGACCACGATCACCAGCAGCACCACCGCTACCTTGATCGCGGTGATCACCTGGCTGAACCGGGACGACAGCTTGGTTCCCAGCGCGAGCAGCGTGCCCAGGATCAGCACGATCAGCACCGTTCCCCAGTCGAAGTCGACCGCGCCGAGAGAGACCGTCGTCGGCACGTTGAGGCCGACGAGGCTGAACACCTGCGCGAAGTACGCCGACCATCCCTTGGCCACGACCGCAGCCGCGAGCGCGAACTCCAGGATCAGGTCCCAGCCGATGATCCAGGCCACGAACTCCCCGAAGGTGGCGTAGGAGTAGGTGTACGCGCTGCCGGCAACCGGGACCGTCGAGGCGAACTCCGCATAGCACAGTGCCGCGAACCCGCAGGCCACCGCCGAGATGAGGAACGCGATCACGACAGCGGGGCCGGCGACGTTCCCCGCGGTGGACGCGGTGACGGTGAAGATGCCCGCACCGATGACCACGGCGACGCCGAACACCGTCAGGTCCCATGCGTTCAGGTCCTTGCGCAGCCTGGTGCCCGGCTCGTCAGTGTCGGCGATCGACCGTTCGATCGACTTCGCCCGCAACAGCCCACTACTCGCCATGGCCGTTCTCCTCCCGCTCGACGGCAGTGTCGGTGCGTCGGTGACACCCTAACCGGCCCTGTCGAGATCAGGCTCCAAATAGATCAGTCGAGCGGTGGGCATTTTCGCACGAATCCGCCGTTCGGCGGCGTCGATGGCGCTGGCCACCTGCTCGATCGTCAGCGCACCCGGCAGTGCGATCTTGGCCGCGACCAGCAGCTCCTCCGGACCGAGGTACTGGGTGCGGATATGGATGACGCGGTCGATCTCGGCCTTCTCCAGTTCGTCGACGATCGTCTCCAGCTCCTGCTTGCTCACACCTTCACCGATCAGGAGGCTTTTCATCTCCACGATGAGCACCGCGGCCACCGCGCCGAGCAGCAGGCCGATCGCGATCGTGGCGACGCCGTCCCACTGGGGGTTCCCCGTCAGCAGGGACAGGACGACCCCGACGAGGGCGAACGCGAGACCGAGCAGCGCGGCGGTGTCCTCGAGCAACACGATCGGCAGCTCCGGGACCTTGGCCTTGCGGACGAACCGCCACCAGCTCGCGCTGCCCTTGAGCTCGCGGGACTCCGCCATCGCGGTGCGGAAACTGTAGCCCTCCAACGCGACGGCGACCGCGAGAATGGCCACCGCGACCAGCGGGAACGTGAGCGGTTCCGGCTCACGTAGCTTGTGGACTCCCTCGTACAGCGCGAACAGCCCACCGAGACTGAATAGCAGCAGCGCCACCACGAAGGAGTAAAAGTACCGTTCCCGGCCGTAGCCGAAGGGGTGCTCCAGGTCGGCGGCCCGCCGCGAGGTCCGGCGTCCGAGCAGCAGCAGCGCCTGGTTCGCGGTGTCGGCGACCGAGTGCACCGCCTCGGCCAGCATCGAGGACGAGCCCGTCACCACGAACCCGGCGAACTTGGCGAGCGCGATGCCGCAGTTCGCGCCGAGCGCCGCCACTATTGCCCTGGTACCGCTCGCTGTGGACACGCGAAAACCCTAGGCCGCGGGCCCGCGAGCACCCGACGTGGCCCGGAAGACCTGTGCCGGCCCACCGTCGGCCGGCACGACGGAGACGGCGGGATCAGCCGCCGACAGCCAGGCGGACGCCCCTTTCCCGAGCGAAAGGCGAGTGCCGTTGGCCCCACACAGCAGTACCGAACCCCGCGTGCAGATGAGCACCTGCGGACCCTCGTGGTCGATCCGCACTGGCTCGGTCGAACCGGCTGCCCAACACAGTCGGGACAGCTCGAACTCCGGCGCGGGGGTCGGGTAGACGAACAGGTGCGGCGCGATCTCGTCGCCGGTCCGTACCGGCATCGTGCCGAAAGAGAAGTCGAGCACCCGCAGCAGCTCGGGCACGTCGACATGCTTGGGGGTCAACCCGCAGCGCAGCACGTTGTCGGAGTTGGCGAGGATCTCGACCCCGGTGCCGCGCAAGTAGGCGTGCGGGTTTCCGGCCGGGATGAAGATCGCCTCGTCCGGCTGGAGCACGACCCTGTTGAGCAGAAGAGCGGCGAGCACTCCGGCGTCACCGGGATAAGCCTCGCCGAGCTCCAGAATCGTCCGGTATTCCAGGTCGAATTCACCGTGGTCGCGCACCTGGACCACGCAGGCGTCAAGCACCCTCGGCAGCAAGTGGTCCAACGACGACTGCGGCAGCGTGATCCAGGTGGTGAACAGCGCGCGAAGACCGTCGGAGTCCGGTTGGGCCGCGAGCAGTTCGACATGTGCGCGCAGTTCCGGCACGTCGAGGCTGTGCAGCAGGCGGGCGGTGCGATGCGGGTCGGCGAACCCCGCGAGCGCATGGAACTCGGTGAGCGCACAGATCAGTTCGGGCTTCGCCGTCGGATCGGGATAGTTGCGGTTCTTGGCGTCTCTGGGGATGCCGGCGGCTTCCTCGCGGGCATAGCCCTGTGCGGCCTGTTCGGCGGAAGGGTGGGCCTGCAGGCTGAGCGGTTCCTCGGCGGCAAGCACCTTCAGCAGGAACGGCAGCCGATTGCCCCACCGGTCGGCACATCCGGTGCCGAGTTGCCCAGCGGGGTCCGCCCCGAGCACGTCCAGCAGCGACTGCGCGGTTCCGTCGACACCGACCAGCGTGGACGGCGCACCAGGATGGGCACCGATCCACAGCTCGGCCTCGGGGTGGGGTGCCGGCACCGGCTTCCCGAGAAGCTGGGCAATCGCGACACGCGACCCCCAGGCATAGGGGCGCACCGCGTTCCGCAACAGCTGCACTTGTCGACTCCTTCGCGCTACCCCTCGTCTAGGCGGCCGTTCGTCCGTGCCGCCCCCTCAGCCGCGGGGCCGTCATTCGATGGCCGGCACGGCATACCCGGGACCGCCGACGGTGCCCGCCACCAGTCCCAGGTAGAGCGCGGCCAGCTCGAACCGCAGGGCGAGCACCGCGGCGCACGCGACGTCTCCTCCCGTCACCTCGTCGGTCATGGTCACCAGATCCGCACCGGGCAGGGTGTCCTTGGCGACGACCCGCGCCGCGTCCGCCGCGGAACCGGTGCCCACCGCGAGCAGCATGACCCGCGGTTGGCCGCCCGGTTCCTCGACCGGGTCGTCGAAGAGCCCGTCGGCCGAACACGACCGCACCGCGGCGCGGTGCAGAGCGGGTCGACTCGCCGCCTGCTGGTAGCCGACGACATCGCACACCTGTCCGGCGTGGCCGGCGAGCACGTGGGCGGCGTGGGCGGCCACGGCAGTCGCGACGGGATCCAGGCCCCACAGCAGCGGGGTCCGGTCGATCATCCGCAGCGCGAGCGACTTGGCGGGGTTGATGAACGACTCGTGCATCGGGTGATCGCGCTCCGCCTCGCGATCCATCTCGTCGGCCACCATCCGCGGATCGACGTCGAGCAGGCCGAGGGCCGAGACGACAACGACCCCGGCGGCGAAAGCCCGCGGGAAGCCGAACCCGGTGGGCACCGGCACCCGCGGTGGAAGCAGGAGCGCCTGACCGGCCGCCGCCGCGGCGACCGGACCTTCCTCCGTGCCGGTGACGACAACCCGAGCGCCGTACCGGGCGGCCCGGTCGATTGACTCGGCGAGCACCGCGTCGCCGGGGTCCTCGGTGTGGCTGACTACCACATCGAGTGGCCCGATCCAGCTCGGAACCGAGTCGGTGACCACGACCGGCACCGGGCAGGCCGGCGTCAACACGGCGAGCAGCGCTTCGGCCGCCGCCACCCCGACGCCGGGCCGTGTCACCAGCACGAGTGCCCTTGGCTGCCCACGGACGAAAGCCGTGACGTCGGACTCCTCCGCGGCCTCGACAACGGACCGCACCTGGGCGCCGGCAGAGGCGGCGGCCCTGAGCAGCCCGAGTGAATCGGTCTCGGTCAGCCGGACCGGATCGTCGAGCAGGGTGTCATCGAGCACGGTCGCTCACCGGTCCGCCGGGTCCCCGTCGTGCGCAGGAAGGTCGTCGAGCAGCAGAACCGGAATGCCGTCGGAAACCGGATAGATCCGGCCGCATTCGGTGCAGGTCAGTGCGTCAGCCTCGGCATCATCGGGCGTGCCGATGGCGAGCGGGGCGTGGTCTGGTGACGGACAACACAGGATCTCCAACAGCTGTGGATCGAGCCGTACGACCATGGTGTCACTCCTCGGAACGATTGCGCCTCACTCAGCCACGCACGATGGCCAGTACCTCGTCGCGCAGGGACGCGACCGTCGGCTCGTCGGGGGCCTCGACGTTCAACCGCAACAGCGGCTCCGTGTTGGATGCCCGCAGGTTGAACCAGGAGCCGTTGCCGAGGTCGACGGTCAACCCGTCCAACTCGTCAAAGGTCACGCCTTCACGGCCGGAGAAGGCCGCCCGCACGGCCCGCATCCTGTCGGGCTGGTCGTGCACCGTGGAGTTGACCTCTCCGGAGGAGGCGTAGCGGTTCAGTCTACCGGTCAGCTCGGCAAGCGACTTGTCCTGCTCGCCGAGCGCGGCGAGCACGTGCAGAGCGGCAAGCATCCCGGTGTCGGCTCGCCAAAAGTCGCGGAAGTAGTAGTGCGCGGAGTGCTCGCCACCGAAGATCGCTCCGGAGCGTGCCATCTCCTCCTTGATGAAGGAGTGGCCAACCCTGGTGCGCACGGGCTTTCCGCCGTGTTCCGAGACGATCTCGGGGACTGCTCGCGACGTGATCAGATTGTGGATGATCGTGCCACCGGGCTCCTTGGCCAGCTCGCGCACGGCGACCAGTGCGGTGACCGCACTCGGCGAGACCGGCTCGCCGTCGGCGTCGACAACGAAGCACCGGTCCGCGTCACCGTCGAAAGCGAGCCCGGCATCGGCTCCCACCTCGACGACCTTGCGCCGCAGATCGACGATGTTGGACGGATCCAACGGGTTGGCTTCGTGGTTGGGGAAATTGCCGTCCAGTTCGAAGTACATCGGGACGACCTCGATCGGCAGACCGGCGAACACCGTCGGCACCGTGTACCCGCCCATCCCGTTGCCCGCGTCCACGACGATCTTCAGCGGACGGATCGCACTCAGGTCGACAAGCGAACGGAGGTAGGCGGCGTAGTCGGCGAGCATGTCCCGTTCGGTCCGAGTGCCGGCCGGCCGCCCCGAGCCGGGCACACCGGTCTCGGCCAGCCGGCGGATTTCAGCGAGCCCGCTGTCCTGCCCGATCGGCGCGGCACCGGCTCTGCACAGCTTGATGCCGTTGTATTTCGCCGGGTTGTGGCTCGCGGTGAACATCGCCCCCGGCATGTCGAGCCGACCGGAGGCGAAGTAGAGCATGTCGGTGCTGGCCAGACCGATGCTGACGACATCGACTCCCTGGCCGGTCACGCCCTCGGCGAAGGCGGCGGCCAGAGTTGGGGAGGAATCCCGCATGTCGTGTCCGACGACGACACATGCCCGCTCGACGAGTGTCGCGAAGGCGGCGCCAACGGCTCGGGCCACGTCGGCGTCGAGCTGTTCGCCAACGACTCCGCGAATGTCGTACGCCTTGACGATGGCGGACAGGTCGGGCACGCGCGCTCCCCAGTCGTTCGGATGCTGCCAAGCAGCCTACCGGTGAGCGGCTCCGCCGGGGGACGCGACCTCGGCTGCCAGTCAGTCCTCCGCGGGGTCCGGGAGCACCCTGAGATGGCCCCGCCGGCCCGCTCCCTGGCCGGTGTCGACCGGCTCGACAGGCAGGTCGGCACGGCCGGCCTCGCGCACGGCCTCCGCGAGCGCCGTCAGGTCGTCGACCGACGGCTCGGGGGCGACGAACTCGCCGGCATGCCGAACCACCTCCCATCCGCGCGGCACGGTCAACCGCATGGCGTGCTCCTCGCACAGGTCGTAGCTGTGCGGCTCGGAGGAGGTGGCAAGCGGTCCGACGACCGCCGTGGAATCGGCGTAGGCATATGTGAGCGTGGCGACTGCCGGGTTGACGCACCCGGTTCGCGAGCACCGCCGCACGCTCCGCACGATCACCGACGATAGCGGTTCCACCTCAAGAGGGTGTGCAGGCACGCGGGTGACACGCTCGGCGCGTAGGCTGATCGGCCGTGGTGACCGCTCGTGGATCCAGCCGTAATGGCCGGCGCAGTCGGGACAGGCATGGGCGTGGCCTGCGCGGACCGCTGTATCCGGCGCCCCTTCCCGCGGCACGCAGTCGCGCCGAGCGGTTCGACTCGTTGGTCATCGAAGCACTCGAACCGATCGAGGCCCGCTGGCGGACCGAGTTGACCCGGTTGGACGTTGCCGTCGACGACGTCCCGGACGTGCGTGTCGGCGCGGACAACACGGTGGCGTGGGAGGACGGAGTGGTCGACGACGGCAGTGTGCCGTTGGCCATGCTGGTTCCCGCCGGTGTCGACCGCAGGGGCGAGCCGACGAGGGCGCGGATCGTGGTGTACCGCCGGCCGCTCGAGGCCCGTGCCAAGGACGGCGCCGACCTCGCTGACCTGGTGCACGACGTGCTTGTCGAACAGATCGCGAACTATCTCGGGCTGGATCCGGACGCGATCGACCAGGAGTGATCCTCAGGTCCGCCGAATCCGCCTTGGCAACGCCGCGACAACCGTGAACAGTACGAACGCCGCTTGCACCAGGAGCAGCGTGTCACGCGTCACCCTCGGCTGCTCGACCCGCACATCCGAGGCTCCGGCGGGAACCGAGACAGCCACCAGTTGTCCGGGGGTCCGCACCAGCGGAACAGGGTGCCCGTCGACGGTGGCCCGCCAACCCGGCTCGTCCTGGGCGCCGACCAGGAGCAGTCGCCCTGGCGGGCCGTCGGCGGTGCGGACCGCGACGTCCGGCGGCCGGCTCGGCACCGGCACCAGATCGCCGACCTCGGAACCGGCCGGCGGCGCCCCGCCAGCCATCACCCAGCGCACCTGCCGCGGTGACAGCATCACGGCCGGCGCCGAGGCTGGCCGCACGCGGACCACCGGTCGCCCGTCCGACAGGGGCTGGGCCGCGGCCGCCAGGTCGCCGGCTGTGGACAGCAGCCGATCGGCGGTGTGCATGTCCGGCAGCACGATATGGCTGACTCCGCTGAGCGCGGCCGCCACGACGGCGGCCCGTGCGCTCTGCGGCGGCCCGGTGGTGAGATCCGCGGTGAGCCGGGCCAGCCTGCCCGGTGCGTCTGGGGCGAACACGAGATCGTCGTCACCGAACCCCGCGAGTCCGCCGCCGACCTGACGTGAGGGTTGCCCGCCGTGGTCGAGGTCGAGCACGGAACAGCCCGTGCGAGCCAACTCGGCGGCTGCCTCGGGGGCGAACCGGGGGCCGCCACCGCTGTGCAGCGGACCGCGGCCGCCGACGATCAGCGCGCCAGCCCCGAGCGAGCCGACAACCATTCCCGCGGCGGCGAGTACCACGGCCCGTCGCGGTAGCCGCCACCCCCCAGCCGCCGGTACGCAGGCGCCCGACACCGCCAGCAGCAACCCTGCCGACTCGACGACAAGAGCAGACCCGGACCAGCGGTCCTGGCTCACCAGCAGGCCGACGAGGAACGCGCCGCAACAGGCCATGCCCAGTCCCAGAGCGGCGAGCCGGCTCGGCCTCACTACGGCGGCCACGACTGCCGAGAGCACGAGGAGCACACCGACAAGAGCCGGCGCACCGGGGCCACCGGGATCCAGCGTCACCAGTCCGATCACCGGCGAGGTATGTCCGGGATCTTCCGCCCCGGCCCCGTGCAACAACACCTCGGGATGCCGCAGCGGCACCACCGACCACGGCATCAACAGCACTACCGGCAGCACGGTGACGGCGAACAGCGCTGTCGTCCGCCGACGGCCTGGTATGGCCACGAACCCGACGACGATCCCGGCCGCCAGCGCCAGATGGATCAGAGGCGAGAACGCGCCTATCACCGCGAGGCCGAGCGAGGTGCCGGCCGCGGTGGCGATCCAGGAACCCGGCGCCCCGTCCCGCAGTACGGCAACGCCACCGCACACCACCATCGGAAGCAGCAGGTGGACGACCACCACGTCGAGTCGCCCCTGCGCGACGGCGGCCACCGCGGGGGGAAGCAGTGCGTACGCGGCGGCCAGTATCGCTCGGATCGGCCGCCACACGTGCAGACGTCGCGTCGCGCAGTACGCGGAAAGGCCGGCAAGTGGCAGGTCAGCGAGGAACAGCACCGCAACCGCGGCAGGCGGACCGCCGGGCAGGAGCCCGAGCACGCCGACAACGGCGAGCGCTGGCGGCGCCGGCGCCGACGTACCGCCCGCGACCGGGTGCCAGGACGCGAGATAGCCCGACCAGGTCGCCGCGAGATCCCTGACGGGAAGAAGCCGACCACCGGCGAGATCGGCGCCCAATCGGTTGGCATTGATCAGCAATCCGATAGTCGCCAACACGACCGTCATCGCGGCGGCCGGCCACCACGATTCCCATCGCGCCCGGCCCGGACCGTCCTGTCCTATTGTCACGTTCCCTGACCCCAAGTCACCGACCGGCAGCGCATGCGAAATCGAAGGCCGGAAACTACCGTGGTGACCGTCACCACGGTGCGGTGGCGTGGCAAAGGCTTACCCGACAATGAACCGCCGCGATTGAGCGAAGTCCAGAAGGACGGCGAAGCCTTCTCACACCGCGCGTTTCTTCAACTTCCGGCGTTCCCGTTCGGACAAGCCGCCCCAGATGCCGAATCGCTCGTCGTGGGACAGCGCGTACTCCAGGCAATCGGCCCGCACCTCGCAGCCCTGGCAAATCCGCTTCGCTTCCCTGGTGGAACCACCCTTCTCAGGGAAGAAGGCCTCCGGATCGGTCTGCGCGCACAGCGCGCGCTCCTGCCATTCCTGTTCATCGTCGGCCTCGAAGATCCCCTCCAGCAGGACGAAGTCCCGTGTCGGAAGATCGTGCTCGACCGCCAGGTCCGGTGATCGGCCCGCAAGGCCGATACTCGGCGCCGCGAGAAGGTCCGCGGTGTCGATGGTTTGGACCTGCGAGCAGTCCTCACCCAGGTCTCCGGTATCGGTGCTCGACCCCGCAAGCAGGTCGTCGGCATCGATACCGGCCCCGGCTCGGGCCCGCTGTGCGGGTGGCCCAGGCTGATAGGCAACCGGTGCGCAGCCCTCTGTATCAATGGTTCGGGCCTGCACGTAGCCCTCAGGAAGATCTTTGGTGTCCCACATTGTCCGTCCGCCTCCTCGCCTTCCGTATTCCCCGGTTGGCGGACACCATTCGCCACCCCGACGACGGCGAATGACATCAATGTGATTACACCTGTGTCGTCGTGAGGGGTCAAGCAAAGTCCACAGGTCGGGGGATATCGGTTACAACCAGCTAACGGCTTTATTACCTGGGCATGCGCCGTACTCAGCGGTTCACACGAACCGCTGACGGCCTCACCAGCCCACCAGGCACACTGGGAGACGTGAACCGATCACTAATCCGACCCAGTCCGCTGTTCCTCGGCCTGGTAGCTGTCACCGTCCTCGGCGCCACGCTCGCCGCGACA
>JAFAZC010000144.1 GCA_019239965.1 Kutzneria sp.
CGAAATCCCCGTGGCAGACCAACGCCTCGGCCCCGGTCACCGGATACGACAATGCCCAGGAGGCGTCAGCTGGCGGCGTGAAGCCCCGCACCGCGTCGTGATACTCCCGCAGCAGCGTGGCGAACGCCCGCAAGCCCTGCTCCGGTATCACCCGCGACCATCCGGCGGAGCCGGAGTCGCCGGGAATATAGCTCAGAACCTCTTGGTCTTCGGCCAACCGGATCGGCTTCGGGACCCGGTCGAACCCGACGCCGTGGAGATACTCCAGCAATGCGTGCACGGTGGACGTCCACCAGTGTGCTGGGCGAAGCACCTGGTCTCCGACACGCGCGATCTGCCGTGCTGCCACCGTCCAGACCCTACCTGCCGCCGGGGTCGACTGCCACGGCATGGAAATGGGCGCCTGATCCGACTGTCAGCATGTGACGATCCAGTGACGTCGTGGTCGTATTCATTGGTGTGCGGGGAAAACCGGGTCGAACCATAGGGCAGGGTTTCCCCGCACAAGTCCTGAAACGTTGCGAGGAGAAAATCATGAGGCGCACTATTCGCGGGTTCACGGCGATACTAGCGTTCGCTGTCGCCGGAGCGGCGCTGCTGGTCAGTGTTCCGGCCGCACAGGCTGTTCCGGCTTCCGCCGCTGGCGTGCATGCCGCGGGAGTACACGTCAACGGCGCGCTCGAGGAGAAAAGAGCGACCTGGGACGAGTTACATGCCGGTGACTGCCAGCAGGACAACGGGACCATCGTCATCCGTTCCGATGGGACGGGCGACTGGAGTGCGACCACTCTCACTTACCAGACACACACTGGCGACATCTGGCACTCCAGCTTCGACTTCTACACGACAGCCGGATTCCACCTGTTCGGCGCGGGCACGTTCGACAGCCCGAAGATGGACGACGGCAACCCACCGCCCCGCTACACCTGGGGTGCGCACTTTGTCTTCAACCCGGCGGACTTCAACGGCGTCGACATCTTCAAGACCATCCAGCACTACAGCTGCTGACTGACCGCAGTCACCAGCGGCAAGGGCCCGTTCCTAGACGGGCCCTTGCTTTGTCACACGTACTGGATGTCGAACTGTCGGAACTCGAGCTCCGAAACTGCTTCAGGTAGAACGAGTCTCGTCACCCTCCGGACCGCGTCCGCCCTGCGCTCGGTAGTAGAGCAGGTCCAGATGGGCGGCCAAGGAATCGAAGTCGTCGAGCGGACCCGAGTACGACACGTGGCCGTCGGGACGGAGCAAGAACACGCACGGCCTTGTCGCGCCGTAGCAGCGGTGCAGGTCCCGCTCGGTGGACGGAATGAGGTAGATCGCGGTGTCCAGCGCAAAGCCGCCGAGCACCTCCTCCACTTTCTGTCTGATGGTATCCATCTTCAGCAGCCGCACCGGTCCTTCGAACAGGAGCAGGTCATGTCGAAGCCCGCGCGTCAGGTCCAGGATTCCCCGGGGGTTTCGATCACAGTGGTTGGTGAACGAGCAGTGGGGTGCGCGATCGCCCGGCTGAGGTCCGGCACCAGGTCCGTGACCGTTCACGGTCGGGCTGTCCCGGTAGCTGATCCAGGTCTGTGAGAACAGGCTGAAGACGAAGACCTGGACACGCCGTGTCCGCACCAGCGGGCCGACCAGGACAGGCGCGAGGTTCGCCCTTGCCCAGGCGATCGCACGGTTTCGGGTGGCTTCCAGCGTGAATCCGCGGTCGGCGCCACGCAGTACCTTTCTTGCTGCCGGGTAGCGTTCGCGATGGTACGAGTCGAGCAACTGGGCATGCGCGCGTCCCGTGGCTACCATCGCCAACTTCCAACCGAGGTTGACGCCGTCGCCGATCCCGAGATTCATGCCCTGCCCGCCGGCGGGACTGTGAATGTGGGCGCTGTCACCGACAAGGAAGACGTTGCCGACGCGGAAATGCTCGGAGAGTCTGCTGTGGACGCGGTACAGCGCGGCCCACTCTGCTCGCTTCAGCTGAGCCTCGACCTGGAAGTACTCGTCAAACCAGCGTTGCAGGTCACCAAGACCGACCTGTGCGTAGGCCTCGTGTGATATCTCGCTCCCGATGTCCTGTGCGGCGAGTTCTGGTGGGACGGCGCCGAAGAGCCGCCACCGTCCGCTGGCGAAGCGGAACATTCCGACGAACCCGCCGCGGGTGAGGTTCAGGCGCACCGCGCCAGGCCCTATGCTCGCCGTGGACGGCAACTCGAGGTCGACATCGGCCAGTAGACCGGTCTGGTGATAGGTCTTGCCGTGGAATCCGAGGCCGAGTGAGCGCCGGACGGCACTGTGCGAACCGTCCGCGCCCACCACCCACCGGGCCACGATGATCTCATCTGTGCCTGTCGGTCTGGTCACCGCCGCTCGTGCTCCGCCAGGGCCGTCGATGAGGGCGGTGAGCTCGGTATCCCATTCGACCGCGAGTCCATGTTCGGCCAGCTTCTCGATCAGCAGCTCCTCGGTGCGATGCTGTTCCAGGCCGAGCGCGTAGGGGAACGGAGTCAATCCTTCGGCTCCCTTGCCCACCAGTCGCAGCGTCGTGGACTTGCCGCGTTGGCCGAACTCGACCCGATTGATCTTGACGCCGCGCGCGACCGCCCGCTTCGCGATGTCCAACCGGTCCAGCAACTCCAGGGTGCGCACGTGAAGAATGCCGGCCCGGGACTGGGAAGCGGGGCCCGACTTCTTGTCCACGATCCGACATCCGACACCGAAGACGGCCAACACATTCGCCAGCGCGAGACCGCTCGGGCCCGCGCCGACGATCAGGACCGGCACCTGCTCGCCCATGACACAACCTTTCTCGGTCGTGTGCTGAAGCTATCGACGACGGACCCGATATTCAACGCATGCGGAGAAAATTTTTTGGATGATGCGGGTTGGAGCAGAGGTCACTTGGCTACACGGAGTCCACCGGGTGCGGGCGTCGCGGTGGACGGGTCGGCGGTGACGTGCAGGATTGCGTCAGCCGAGTCGACGATTGCTCGGTCGAGGGGAGAATAGTGTCGGTCTAGCCTGGTGTCGGTGCGCGTGCATGCGGAAGTGGGTGCGGCGGCGGTTGTCAGGCCCCAGGTGGCGATACGACGCTGCAGGAAGCCCTCGTAGGTGTTCGGTTCGGGCTCTGCGAGTCCGAGGGATTCGCTGCGCCCCAGGCTGCCGACGACCACGGTGTATCGCCTGCCCAGCAGGGAGCCCACGATGGCGCCGGCGGAGAACCAGTCGAGGTCCATACCCGCGATGCGCATAGTGCTCACGTTGCGTTGCAGGTGGGCATTGTGCGCGAAGACCAGCGTCGCACCGCGGTGCTCCTCTATGCCGCGGATGTCCAGGAGGTTCTGCGCCATGAGCGCGGCCCGGATGGCCAGGAGACCGGATATTCGTGCACTGTCTTGGATCCGCTGGGCGGCCTGCTTGTGGTAGCGCAGCAGACCGAGACCGGTGGCGAGGTATGTGCGGGCCCGGAACCAGTCCGTGCGTGCGGTCGCCGCGATCAGCTCTGGTGCGCGTGTATAGAGCGAGGTGAGCAGGTCGTCGGCGATCGCTCGCAGCCGCGCCGCCTCGGGGCTGTCGCCGACAGACATCACCGGGTCCAGGATCGCCTCCTGACGACTCCACCGCTCGTCGGTGCCGAGCAGGCTCGCGAGGTCGAGGTCGAGCCCCAGGTAGTCGCACGTGAATTCCAGATAGCGCCGAGGGCTGGGAGCGCTGGTGTTCTCGGTCGGAGCGTCGAAGCCGTGGAAGGCCAGCCGCTTTTCGGCGGGGCGGCCCTGGTTGTACTCGCGCATCCAGGCAACCAGTCGCCTGTTGGCCGCCACGTCGCCCAGGTCTCCGTAGCTGTGTGAGAAGCCTTGGCGCATCGCTGTGTCGAGAGTTCCCGCTCCGTACTGGACAAAGTCGTCCACCGCGAGCGCGGACACTCGATCGGTCTCCAGGGCGATGGACCGGAAGCCCTGGCTGGCAAGCGAGGCGAACAGTTCGTTACGGATGTGCCCGAAGGCCGGTTCCTCGTGCGTTGGTTCACCCAGTGCCAACAGCTCGCATGGCGCGGTCGCGAGGTCTCGAATGTCGTGGCTCATGTGTCTCAATCGTATCGTTGAAGAGTCGATTGAAACTTTGATCACTGTCACCATGTCGAGATGCTATAAAGCCTCAAACTAGAATCGGTACCGAGAACGCGCGTCGTCGGTCATTGGCCGGCCACCTCGAGCACCCGGTATCCGCGCCGCGAGCAGATCCGCCGCACCGGATGGCCTTGTTGGTCGAGCCAGCCGGCGAGCGAGTCCGAACCGAGGTTGCGTTGCACGACCAGGTAGGCGCGGCCGGCGGGGAGCAGCCGGGCAAGCCAGATCAGCAGCATCTCGTGCAACGCCTGTTTTCCGGTCCTGATCGGCGGGTTGGAATAGATCGCCGCGAACCGGGCGTCCGCGGGCACGTCCTCGGGCGGCCTCGCGTCCACCGCGGACAGGCCGGCCGCCACCGCGTTGCGGCGGGCGAGGTCGAGCGCGCGGGTGTTCACGTCGACCGCGACCACCCGGCGTCCGGGGTAACGATGTGCGAGGGCGAGTGCGATCGGGCCGTATCCGCATCCGAGGTCGAGCACATCGCCGTCGACGGGGGGCGGCGGCGCGTTCTCCAGCAGCACCCTGGTGCCCGGATCGAGCCGTTTTGGGGAGAACACACCGGAACTTGTCGTCAACGTCAGCTCGAGATCGGGAAGCTCGACGGTGATGGTGTGCTCGGTGACGGCGACATCGGGGGCGGGTGTGAAGTAGTGCTGCTGAGATCGCTCCATCGTGTCGTCTCGACCCCGAATCCTCCACACGCCACCGTGGCGTTCGCGCGGACCTATGGTAGTCCGGCCGAGCGACTGCTCACGCGACCCGTCCCCTCATACGGGGCATCGCTCACGACCTGGGCAGCTGCGCAGCACCGACACCACCGGCAGCGCCGCGTCCAGACCGTCTTTCCTCGTCGGCCACCGTATCGAGATCGCCAGAGACGAGGAGTCGTTGTTGTAGTCGCTCTCGATCAGCGTGTGGTCCGGGTTGACGGTGTTGACCACGGTGTACACCCCGGACGGGACCTTGGTGATGTCCAACCACTGGAAGTCGACGTCGTACTTGTAGTCGTCGCCACTGCCGACCGAGATTCCCTCGGTCACATCCAGCGCGTTGGGATCCGCGTGTCCACACATGTTGCCAACCAGGAACGTGTGCAGCTTCCCCTCCGGACTGTCGTCATCGCGAGCCCGGTACGCCAGCATGTCGGCGTCGGCCGGCGCGTACCTGTCGCCGAGACAGAAGCCGTTCTTGCGGTCGGTGACCAACGCGTCGCCGCTCTGCGTGCGCAACTGGAAACGCTCGAAGTTCAGCAGATGCCAGTGCACGTGCGCCGGGGCCGGTTCGTAGTACGCGGTCGTCCGGGAAGGACGCTGCGCGGCCGTGAAGGAGGCCGGGATCGGGCCGTGCGGAACGGTCTGGAAGGCCTGCCGCACGGTCATCGTCGGCTGTGCCGTGCTGTCCCGGTGTGCGTAGAACAGCAGCGGGCCGTCGCCGATGTTCTCCTCGGAGGCTGTGAAACGCAGCCGGACCGCGGCGATGTGTCCGCTCGTCACGCAGTGGGCGCTTGGGCTCGACGCGTCGGCGACCGCGCACACATCCCAGTCGGTGCACAGCAGCGGATCGCTGTCCCAGCCACCAGCACAGCCGACCGGCGCCTGGCGCAGGTCGGGCAGCAGCAGCGGACTCTCGGCAACGGCCGGAGGGGCGGCGGAGAGCGCGAGGAACACACCGGCCGCTGCGGCGAGCATGGTGGTGGCCTTCATGGCGCCACGGTAGTAAGCGCCCGTCCGACCCGATCGGGTGACCTAGGGTCGGGGCCATTGTGATCATCGTGTGCTCTCGGTTGCTCCGGGCCGCGGCCAATGGGGTAACAGTCCACTTTCGACGTTAACGGTGCAACGCGCGTCGCCGAACGTGCTTATGGCTGGGTCAGACGAAAAGCGCGGGAGAGGGGCGGCTATGTCCGAGGAAACCTGGCACGCGGCACGACTCATTCCCGTCTCGGGAATATCCGGCTCCAAGGAACAGGAAGGTAGGGCGACCTCGGCCCTACTCGCGGTACTGTCGTCGGTCCGGGAATTCGGCAGGGCACTTACCCAACCGCTCGGTGCCCCGGCAGCGCCCGTTCAGGCCTTTATCGAGGTTCCGTTCTCGCTGGGGGACAAGAAGTTCTATCCCGACGGCCTACTCAAGGTGGTAAGGGGCAGAAAGACATGGACCGCGCTGGTGGAGGTCAAGACGGGCTCCTCCGAATTGCGGACCGAGCAGCTGGAAAACTATCTCGAGGTAGCGCGTGAACAAGGTTTCGACGCGCTGATAACAATTTCGAACGAAATGCCCACGATGTCCGGCAGCCATCCCACCTTGATTGACAAACGCAAACTCCGGAAAGTGGCGCTGCACCACTGGTCATGGAACCACGTGCTGTGCGAAGCCGTGTTGCAGCGCGAGCACCGGGGGGTGGTCGACGCCGACCAGGCCTGGATTCTCGGCGAGCTGGTGAGATATCTGGAGCATCCGAGGTCAGGGGTGATGTCCTTCGACGACATGGGGCCGGCCTGGGTTCCGGTGCGCGAGGCCGTCATGGCGGGAACACTCCGCCCGACCGACGCGATCGGCGAGCAGGTGGCAACGCGTTTCGGCGGCCTTCTCCAGTTCGCCGGTCTCCGATTGGGGCGCAAGGTCGGTGGTCAGGTGGTTCCCGCGTTGCCCCGCAAGCACCTCGCCGACCCGTCGGCACACGTCCAGCACCAGGTCGCGAGGCTGGCCGGCTCGGGCCGCCTTTCGGGGCGCATCCGGATCCCCGGGGCGGTTGGGTTGCTTGAGGTGGTCGCCGACCTCAGGGCGAGCCAGGTTATCTGTCACATGGATGTCGAGGCTCCCCGGGAGGGCCGGCCGGTCACGAGGGTGAAGTGGCTGCTGCGACAGCTCAGGAGAGCGCCGGACTCTGTTCGCCTTGAGGCGTTCGCCTCGCATTCCCGTGGGCCGGGAAATTCCGAACTGCTGCGTGATGTGCGTGTCACACCATCGCTGCTCGTCGCGGGGCACCGGCGCGAGCTGCGCTCCTTCCGGGTTGCCGCGATCTATCCCATGGGGTCCAAGCGGGGGATCGGCAGGAACAGTTTCATCGACTCAGTGCTGACCGCGGTGGACTCGTTCCACCGGGACGTGGTCAAGGAGTTGAAGGCCTGGTCGGCTCCCGCGCCGCGAAAGGACAACGCCACCAGCGGGGCTTCCGAAGACCCGCTTGCGGGGTCGAGCATGGGCACCGAAGACCCGCGCGAGGGCTGCTTGCAGGCCCGAGCCATCGACACCGCGGGGTCGAGCATCAGTAGTACCGCGGAGCAAGGCGCCGGTGCCGGGCACGATGTCGCCCAGGTGCCGGCGCAACGCTGCGGCCCGACGCCGATTCCCGAGGCGGTCGACGCCGAGGTGGCCGCTGCCCAGTGATCACCGCCAGCTGGGCAGCCAGAGTTCGGCCTGCCAATGCGCGGCGCTGATTGGCAGGCCGTTGAGGACCGGCCACAGCCACGCGAAGTTGGCCACCACAAGTCCGACGTAGATGGCCACGACCAACAGGCCGGTACCTCGTCGCTCACGGCCGGCGTTGGCCCTGCCGAGGATGTCTCCGCAGGCGAGTACGAGGCCGAGCACGAGAAACGGTGCCAACGGGGTGACGTAGAAGAAGAACATCTGCCGGCCGATGTTGATGAACCAGGGCAGCAGGCCGGCCATGTAGCCGACCATGACCGCGGCGTGCCGCCAGTCCGCCCTGGTCGCCATCCGCCAGAGCGACCAGCCGATCATCGGGAACGCCAGCCACCACAGTGCCGGGGTACCGATCAGCATCTGCGCGCTGACGCACTGGCTCGCGCCGCAACCGGCGGCAAGAGGACTGGGCGTCTGCTCGATGTAGTACAGCATCGGCCGTAGCCCCATCGGCCACGTCCACGGCTTGGACTCCCAGGGATGAGTGCCGACGCCAGGCGCACCCGTGATCAGGTTCTCGTGGAAGTGCAGGACGTTGCCCTCGTAGTACAGGAACGAGCGCAGGGCGTCGGGGAGCCAGGCCGAGGCCTGAATCTGGTTGCCGACCGCATGCCGGTCCACGCCGGTCTCGCTGCCGAACCAGGCCCACCACGACCCCAGGTACACCAGCACGGCGACCCCGGCGATCGCCCACAGTGCGGGCAGAACGTCCCGCACGAGTGTGCCCTTCCAGGGGCGTTCCACTCCGGCGGCGCGTCGTGCGGTGGCGTCCCAGAGCACGCTGAGCAGACCGAAGGCGAGGATGTAGTACAGGCCGTTCCACTTGACCGCACACATCAGGCCGAGTGAGACGCCGGCGGCAAGCCGCCACCACCGAAATCCCAGCCGCGGGCCCCATTCCGATTCCGCGATCCAGCCTTCTCGCACGGCGATCGCGAGCCGGCCCCGCACCATGTCCCGGTCGATCAGCAGGCACCCGAAGGCCGCGAGGACGAACGGCACGCCGTAGATGTCGAGCATGCCAAGCCGTGACTGCACATGGCTCACCCCGTCACAGATCAGCAGCACGCCGGCCAGGGCGCCCAGCAGGGTCGACCGGGTCAGCCGTCGCGCGATCCGAACGATCAGCAGTACGCACACGGTGCCGGCGATGGCGGCCACGAACCGCCAGCCGATGGCGTTGTAACCGAACAGCCACTCGCCGATCGCGGTCAGGTACTTGCCCAGCGGCGGGTGCACCACCAGTTCGTAGCCGGGATTGTCCTCGTAGCCGCCGTTGCGCAGCATCTGCCAGGCCTGCGGCACGTAGTGCTTCTCGTCGAAGACGGGGGTGCCCTTGTCCGTCGGCCAACCGAGGTTCCAGAACCGCACCACGGCGCCGATCAGGGTCACGGTGAGCGTGACCAGCCAACCGCGGAGCCGGTCGGTCGGCATCGGGGGCCCCAGCCGCGCGGTGGGATCGTGGGCCGGCGGCGGGCTGATCGGTGGTAGCTCGCCGATGTCAACCACGTGGTCCGGATCGGCGTCTGCTTGCTGCGCGATCGTCGTCACGCGGCCGATCGTAGGGTGAAGGGTGTGAGTCCCGTATCCGGAGCCGGTCAGCTCGTGGTGGCCGCCACCCCACTCGGCAACGTCGGCGACGCCTCGACCCGCCTCCGCGACGCGTTGGCCACCGCCGAGGTGATCGCCGCGGAGGACACGAGGCGGCTGCGTTCACTGGCGAGCGCTCTGGGGGTCACGCTGGTCGGCAAGCTGGTCAGCTGTTACGACGCGGTGGAGGCAGCCAGGCTTCCGGGACTGCTCAAGGCGGTGCGGACCGGTGCGACGGTGCTGCTGGTGACCGACGCCGGCATGCCGAGCGTGTCGGATCCGGGATACCGCCTCGTCGCCGCGTGCGTCGAGGAGGACCTGCCGGTCAGCTGTCTGCCGGGGCCGTCGGCGGTGACGACCGCACTCACGTTGTCCGGCCTGCCGTGTGACCGGTTCTGTTTCGAGGGCTTTCCACCGCGCAAGCCGGGCGATCGCCGCAAATGGCTTGCCGCGCTCGCGTCGGAGCCGCGGGCCTGTGTGTTCTTCGAATCGCCTCATCGGCTCGCCGCGACCCTGGTCGCCGCCGTCGAGGTACTCGGTGGGCAGCGCAGGGCCGCTGTGTGCCGGCAGCTGACCAAGGCGGACGAGCAGGTCCGCAGGGGAACGCTCGCGGAGTTGGCCGACTGGGCCGCGGCCGGCGTCGGCGGCGAGGTCACCGTGGTGCTCGCCGGTGCGCAGCCGCCGTCGGCCGAGGCAGGCGACATCACCGACCTGGTTCCCGCCGTCCAGCTCAGGGTGGCCGGTGGACAGCGGCTCAAGGACGCCGTGAGCGAGGTGGCCGAGGCGGCCGCGGTCGGCAAGAAGGCGCTCTACGACGCCGTGCTGGCGGCCAGGTAGTCGGCGCGTACAGAGGCTCTCTGGCAACTGTTGAACAGGGTTCGGGCCGTTCGGTCCTTGTGTCGTTCGTGCCGGATCCCCAGGATGCGCATGGTCTGCCCTTTCGGGCATGCGTGCTTTCCGTTGACAACGGGCAACCCTGGAGTCCGCCATGAGATTGCCGTACGCCAGATGCTGGTGCGTTGGGGCAGCGCTCGCCGTGAGCACGTTGACCGTCGTGCCAGCGGCCGGGGCCGATCCAGCGGCGCCGCACGGACTGTCCCAGATCAGCTCCGATCCCTACACCACCGCCGGGGCCCAGCATGCCACCGAAGCGGAACCGGACACGTTCGCGTGGGGCAGCACCGTGGTGGCGGCCGTGCAGGTCGGCCGTTACGCCGACGGCGGAGCGGACAACATCGGCTGGGCCACGTCAACCGACGGGGGCACGACCTGGGCACACGGGTTCCTGCCGGGACTCACCACCGTCTCGGGCGGGCAGTGGGCGCGCGCCTCGGACCCGTCGGTGGCCTACGACGCCAAGCACGGCACCTGGTTGGTCAGCGGACTGGTCATCGACGCCGCCGTCAACGGGGCGGGAGTGTCCATCTCCCGTTCGACGGACGGAGTGACGTGGTCTGATCCGGTGATCGCCGCCGGCAACAACGGCAAGGGCTACGACAAGGAATGGGTTGTCTGCGACGACACCGCGACGAGTCCGTATTACGGCACCTGCTACGTCGAGGTCGATGTCACCAGCAGCGGCAATCGGATCGTCATGGTCACCAGTGGCGACGGAGGCCGGACCTGGTCGGCCGAGAAGTCCCCTGCCGGCGCCCCGTCTGGGCTCGGTGGTCAGCCTCTCGTGCAGCCCAGTGGCACGGTCGTCGTGCCCTACTCGTCGGGGTTCGGCGCGATCCGGGCGTTCACCTCGACCGACGGTGGCTCGTCCTGGGGCTCGCCCGTCCTGGTGGCCAGTGACGAGGACCATCCGGTGACCGGGGTGCGCGCGGAACCGATGCCCAGCGCGGAGATCGACGCCTCCGGCAGGATCTACCTGGTGTGGAGCAGTTGTCGGTTCCGCACCGGTTGCACGGCCAACGACATCGTCATGTCCACCTCGACCGACGGCAGGGTCTGGTCGGCTGAGAGCCGCATTCCGATCGACGCCGCCACCAGTGGTGCCGACCATTTCACCCCTGGCGTCGGAGTCGATCGGACAACCTCAGGAAGCGCGGCGAAGGTGGGACTGACCTACTACTTCTTCCCGGATGCCGGCTGCACCGTCTCGACCTGCCAGCTCGAGGTCGGCTTCGTGTCGAGCGCCAACGGCGGTTCCACCTGGAGCGCACCGCAGACCCTCGCCGGTCCGATGTCGCTGTCGTGGCTCGCACAGGCCGGTGGGGCGATGGTCGGCGACTACATCTCCACCTCCATCGTGGGCGGCAATGCCGTCAGTGCCTTCGCGGTCGGCAGGGCACCCTCGGGCAGCACGCTCGATCAGGCGCTGTACACCAGTGGACCACTGCCGATCGGCGGGGCCAACACGATGTCATCGGACAGCCCTAGGCGTTGAGCCGCTGGAACGTCCTGGTACCCCAGCCGATCGCGAGCATGGTCGCCAGCACGACCACGACGACACCGGTGGGCACGGCGGGGTCGGCGAAGTGGCCGAGGAACAGCGCCCGCATCGCGTCCACGGTGTGCGCCAACGGGTTCAGCCTGGACAGGGCGTGCAGCCAGCCCGGTGCGAGCGACATCGGCAGCAGGACCCCTGACAGCAGCAGCAACGGCGCGGTCAGCGTGTTCGTCACGGCCGTCAGCTGGTTCTCGTCCTTCAGCAGCAACGTCATCGCCTGAGCCGCGGCGGACAGTGCGCCGCTGGTCATGGCGAGCAGCGCGAGACCGAGCAGCACACCGCTGGTGGACGCGCGCAGGCCGAACGGGATCGCGATCACGATCAGCACCCCTGCTTGTGCCACCAGCACGACGATGTCACGCAGGACCCTGCCGAGCAGTAGCGCCGCCCGACTCGTCGGCGTGACCCGCATCCGCTCGAGCACTCCGGACCGGTACTCGGCCATGAGTTGATAACCGACGCCGATCGAACTGAACAGCACCAGCTGCACGAGGAGGCCAGGGACAAGAACCTGCCAGCCATCCCCCGGTGGGAATCCGGGACTCCGGGTGACCGGCGCCAGCAGGGGGCCGAACAGCGCCAGGTACAGCACGGGTTGCAGGATGCCGATGGCGAACCACACCGGGTTGCGCAGCGAACCGCGCATCGCTCTGGCGAACACGATTCCGATTTCTGTGATCAATTTTCCTCGTCTCGTAAGCTGTGGCCGGTCAGGGTCAGGAACACGTCGTCGAGGGTGGGCCGCTGCACCGCGACCGCGGCAAGCTGAACGCCGGCGTCGTGCAGTGCGCCGAGAAGGACCGGCAGGGCGGCGTCTGACCGCCCGACACGGAAAACGACCGTCGTGTCCTGCACTCTGAGCTGGATGCCGCCACAGGTCCGTTCGGCGATCCGCGAGGCCTCGGGTACACGCGCTCGGTCGAGCACGGTCATGGTCACGGTGTCGCCCGAGACGCTCCGCTTCAGTTCCTCCGGGGAGCCCTGGGCGACGATTCGCCCTTCGTCGATCACCAATACGCGATCACACAGGGCATCGGCCTCGTCGAGATAGTGCGTCGTGAGGAAGACGGTCAGCCCGTGCTCCGCACGCAGGCAGCGGATGTGCTCCCACAGGTTGGCTCGGCTCTGCGGATCCAGTGCCGCAGTCGGCTCGTCGAGGAACACCAGCCGCGGCGAGTGGATCAGCCCCATCGCGATGTCAAGCCGGCGCCGCTGCCCGCCCGACAGCGTGTGCACCTGCCGGCCGACGATGCCGTCGAGGTCCAGTCGCGCGCTCAGGTCCGCGGCCATCGATCGGCAGTCCGCCTTGGTCATCCGGTATAGCCGGCCCTGCGTGACTAGCTCCTCCTCGACGGTGTGTCCGGCGTCGGTGCCGCCGGTCTGGGCGACATAGCCGATCCGGCGCCGCACTCCGACGGGGTCGGTGCGCAGGTTGTGGCCAGCGACGACGGCCTCGCCCTCGGTTGGCCGCAGCAGGGTGGCGAGCATACGCAGCGTCGTGGTCTTGCCGGCACCGTTGGGGCCGAGGAAGCCAACCAGCTCGCCGGGCGCGACGTCCAGGTCGACTCCGCGTACGGCGTCGACGACCCCCTGCCTGGACGCGAATCGGCGCGCGAGGCCGCGTGCCTTGATCACGGTGATCTCCTCTGGTCAGGTAGTCAAGTTTGACTACCTGACCAGCATGCGGTGACGCCTGCCGACTAGTCAAGTTTTACTACTGTGGGTGCTGTCATGACGACAGCGCTCTACTCACCTGGCGCTCTACTCGCCGGCCATCGTGTACTCGCCGGCCTCCAGACGAGCCACCAGGTTCTTCGTCCATGCCAGTCCGGCGGCCAGCTCGTCGGCCCAGATCTCGAACAACTCGCGGACGTGTGCCGGCTTGCGCATCGAGTCGAACGAATCCAGGCGGAAGCGGGCATTGCCGAGGCCGCCCTCCAGCGCGACGATCCGGTGCCGGAGCAACATGATCGCGTCTAGCCTGGTCAGCGCGGGCAGGAAGATCACCGCCGCGCTCAGTGCCTGGCGGTCACCTGCCGGATCGCGCAGTTCACGGACGAGCAGGTCGAAGAACTCCCGCTCGCCCTCAGGGGTGATCCGGTACACGGTCCGCTCCGGACCACCGTCGCCCTCCTCGGTGTCCACCCGTTCCAGCAACCCTGTCTTGGTCATCTGCCGCAGCGCGTGGTACAGCGAGCCAGCCTTGACGTGCGCCCACTCGTCCGCCGACCAGGACAGCAGTTCCCGGTGCACTCGGTACCCGTGGGTCTGTCCGTGCATCCGGACGACGCCGAGCACGAGCAGCTTGGTCGACGACATCCTGAGCACCTCGCCCGTAACCGATTCGATGGACCCCGTGGCCCCTCCGTAGGCTAGCCAGCCATGAGCACGCCTGTCCTGACCGCCGTAGCCTGGCCGTACGCCAACGGCCCCCGCCACATCGGTCATGTCTCCGGTATCGGTGTTCCCTCCGACGTGTTCGCCCGCTACATGCGAATGTCAGGACACGACGTGCTGATGGTCTCGGGCAGTGACGAGCACGGCACGCCGATCCTGGTGCAGGCGGACTCCGAGGGCCTCACCCCGCAGCAGACCGCCGACAAGTACCACCGGATCATCGCCGAGGACATGCGGCGGCTCGGGGTCACCTACGACATCTACACGCGCACGACCTCCGGCAACCACTACGAGGTCACCCAGCAGATCTTCCTTGCGCTGTACCGCAATGGCTACATCGTCCCGAGGACGACCACCGGGGCGGTGAGCCCGTCGACCGGTCGCACCCTGCCCGATCGCTACATCGAGGGAACCTGTCCGATCTGCGGCTACGACGGTGCCCGCGGCGACCAGTGCGACAACTGCGGCAACCAGCTCGACGCCGCCGATCTGATCAGGCCAAGGTCCCGGATCAACGGTGAAGTGCCTCGGTTCGTCGAGACCGAGCACCTCTTCCTCGACCTGCCAGCGTTCACGAAGACCCTCGGCGACTGGCTGGCCACCAAGACCGACTGGCGGCCAAACGTGCTGAACTTCACCAAGAACCTGGTGGAGGACATGCGGCCGAGGCCGATCACCCGTGATCTGGACTGGGGGGTGCCGATTCCGCTCGACGGCTGGCGCGAGCAGCCGATGAAGCGGTTCTACGTGTGGTTCGACGCCGTCATCGGCTACCTGTCGGCCAGTGTCGAATGGGCCCGCCGCAGTGGCGACCCGGAGGCCTGGCGGCGCTACTGGAACGACCCCGCCGCGCGGATCGTGCACTTCATGGGTAAGGACAACATCACGTTCCACGCGCAGATCTGGCCCACCCTGCTGCTCGGTCACAACGGAGCCGGGGACTCCGGTGGCGTCCCGGGTCCGTACGGAGTGCTGAACCTGCCGAGCGAGATTGCCTCGAGCGAGTTCCTCACGATGAGCGGTTCGAAGTTCTCCACCTCACGGGGCACGGTGATCTATCTCGGTGACTTCCTCGACGAATTCGGCCCGGACAGCTTGCGCTACTTCATCTCCGCCGCCGGCCCTGAAACCCAGGACGTCGACTTCACCTGGGATGAGTTCGTCCGCAGGATCAACTTCGAGTTGGCCAACGAATGGGGGAACCTGGTCAACCGGTCGGTCTCGATGGCGCACAAGAACGTGGGCGCCGTGCCGAGACCGCTGGCCGTCCAGCAGGCCGACGAGGACCTCAAGGCGCTGTCCCGCAAGGCGTTCGACGCCGTCGGTGAGCAGCTGAGGCAGGCGCGATTCCGCGCGGGTATTGGCGAGGCGATGCGGGTCGTCTCCGCGGCCAACAAGTACCTTTCCGACCAGCAGCCATGGAAACTCAAGGATGATCCGGAGCGGCGCGACACGGTTCTGCACACCGCGCTCCAGGTGGTGAAGGACGCCAACACGCTGCTCACACCGTTCCTCCCGCATTCGGCACAGAAGGTGCACGAGGCGCTCGGCGGCACGGGCCTGTGGGCCGCGCAGCCGGAACTGCGGGAGGTCACCGATCTGGATGATTCCTCGCGCGGATATCCGATCCTCACCGGTGACTACCAGGCTGAACAGGCTCGCTGGGAGTCGACACCGATCGAGGTCGGCCTGCCGCTGGACAAGCCGAGCCCGCTGTTCGCCAAGCTGGCGCCCGAGTTGGGCGAGACCGGGCCGGAATGGGCGCCGATCCAGCGATGACCGCACGCACGGGTGAAAGACCGCCGGTACCCGATGCCCTTCCGGTGCCTGTGGTCGACGCGCACACCCACCTGGACGCCTGCGGTGCCGAGCATGCCGGCGATGTGGCGACCATGCTCGACCGGGCGGCTATGGCCGGCGTTGGCCGCGTGGTCACCGTTGCGGACGACCTCGCCGCGGCGAGATGGGCC
This sequence comes from Kutzneria sp., assembly GCA_019239965.1. GTDB lineage: Bacteria > Actinomycetota > Actinomycetes > Mycobacteriales > Pseudonocardiaceae > Kutzneria. Next base: position 15,957 of record JAFAZC010000144.1, read on the forward strand.
GTGCAGGCGGCAACGTGGGACGATCGGGTGTACGCCGCCGTGGCGCTTCATCCAACACGCACCAAGGACTTCGGCGACCCCGAACGCGCCGAGCTGGCCGAACTCGCGAAGCACCCGCGGGTGGTCGCCATCGGCGAGACCGGGCTCGACTACTACTGGGACCACTCGCCGCCAGCCGCGCAGCAGGAGGCTTTCCGCTGGCACATCGAGCTGTCCAAGCGTGTCGGCAAGGCGCTGATGATCCATGACCGGGACGCGCATGCGGACGTACTGCGCATACTGGACGAAGAGGACGCTCCAGACACGGTGGTGTTCCACAGTTTCTCGGGCGACCCCGACATGGCGCGCCGCTGTGTGGCCGCCGGCTATGTGCTGTCCTTCTCGGGCACGGTGACCTTCCGCAACGCCAAGACGCTGCACGAGGTCGCGAAAGTCGTTCCCAGCGAACAGCTTCTCGTTGAGACCGACGCTCCCTTCCTGACCCCGCATCCATTTCGTGGTCGCCCGAACGAGCCTTACTGTGCGGCATATACGCTCCGTGCACTTGCCGCACTACGCGGAGTCGATGTCGGTGAATTGGCAACGAACGTGACTCTTACGGCGGAGCGTGTTTTTCACATGCGGGATGTGGTGCGACGATGACGGCACGCGTCAACAAGAACACCCACTGTAGTGTGACGGGAGACACAACAACCCGTGTGCTGTTTGCTCACAAGTCCAACCTCCGTTACGGTCCCGTGATCGATGCCAGTGGACGCATGATGTCCCGGGCATCGACCCGCAGCCAGGAAGGCGTTGTTCGGGGCGACGTCGCGCAAGGCTTGGTGTGGGTGTCGGAGCACGAGACCGATGTGACGCGAGGAGCTGGGTAGGCGGCTGAATCAGCAGTGGTGTTCAGCCGCGAGTTCTCGCGGAAACTTGGCTTTTCGGAGGTAACGACCCCGTGAGTGGGACTGGCAGACATCGCAAGCCACGTGGCGGCAGCAGTACGTCGACGAACTACTGGACTCCCACGGTCGGCGGCCGCGGTGGTGGGGTAGCCGTGGTGGACCGTCCCCAAACCACCCGCTCGACGGACTGGGTCGCGGTGCGCCCCGATCTCGACTGGGACTGGGACTGGGAAGCGGAGTTGCAGGCCACCCGTGAGTTCGTTCCGGGCGGCGCCTATGTCTCCACGCAGGATGTGTTCGACGTCCTCGGGCCCGACGCCGAGGACCTGCTGTCGTCGATCGACATGGAGTTCGATCAGCTCCTCGAGCTGATGAACGCCAAGACGACGCTGATCCCGCGCATCGGCGGGCCCGACTCCGGCGGTGTGCTCACCGAAGGCCTGTCGCAGGAGTGGGAAGAACTCGAGCGCGGCCTCGACGACGCCAACCTGGTGCCGGAGCCCGAACGCGTCGTCAAGACCGAGGTCGACCAGGGAGTCGCCTCGACGTGGAAGCGCCGGTTCATCAAGGCCGCCGTGATGGCCACCCTGGTCAGCGTGACCGGTGGCGCGGCGACCGCGCTCGCGATGGACAAGTCGGTCACCGTCGACGTCGACGGCAAGCCGATGACCGTGCACACCTACGCCGGCACCGTCGGCGAGGTGCTGCAGAAGCAGGGCCTGAGCGCTGGCGAGCACGACGCGCTCATGCCCTCGGCCGGCACCTCGATCGCCGACGGCGGCAAGATCGTGCTGCAGCGCGGTCGGATGATGACCGTGTCGGTCGACGGAGTCCAGCAGAGCGGCTGGGTCAAATCAGCCACTGTCGGCGCGGCTCTGCAGGAACTCGGCGTGCAGGCCGACGGCAACGCCCAGTTCTCGGCCGAGCGCGGCGCGCAGATTCCGCTGTCGGGCATGTCGGTTGACGTCCGCACCCTGAAGACCATCTCCTTCAGCGACGGCGGCGCCGTTCCCAAGCTACTCAAGACCCATGCGGCCACCATCCAGGAGCTGCTCGGTGAGCTGAACATCTCGCTTGGCGGCCAGGATGCGGTCAGCCCCGCGGTGGGTACGAGGCTCAGCAACGGCGCCGCGGTCACGGTCAGCCGCAACGGCGTCACGGTCGTCCAGGAACAGCAGGACATCCAGCCGGACATCCATCGGATCGACGACCCGACCCTGAACCAGGGCGACCAGGTGGTCCTCGACCCCGGCGCACCGGGCAAGCAGAACGTGACCTACCGCGTCTCCCTACACAACGGCAAGCAGGCCGACAAGCAGCAGATCGGCGTGGAGATCATCACGCCGATGAAGCCGAAGGTGGTCCGGGTCGGCACCAAGCCGCTTCCCGGCGACGAGATCTGGGACCGCATCGCACAGTGCGAGTCCAGCGGCAACTGGCACATCAACACCGGCAACGGCTACTACGGCGGTCTGCAGTTCAACAACCCGACGTGGCTGTCCAACGGAGGCGGCGCCTTCGCCCCACGCGCGGACCTGGCCAGTCGGGAAGAGCAGATCGCGATCGCCAACAAGGTTCGTGCCGCTCGTGGTTACGAGCCCTGGGAATGCGCCGGCAAGCTCGGCATCCGCTGACCACCCTGTGTCGGACGCCGAACCGAGGCCGTTGGTAGGGTCGGATCGTGCACGGACTGCTTGGGCCGGCCGAGATTCGTGAACTGGCTCAGGAACTGGGCGTCCGACCCACCAAGAAGCTTGGTCAGAACTTCGTGCACGACACGAACACGGTGCGCCGGATCGTGTCGGCGGCGAGACTCACCCCAGACGACGTCGTCGTTGAGGTCGGGCCGGGTCTCGGGTCCCTGACCCTGGCGCTGCTGCCCGCGTGCCGCCGAGTGGTCGCCGTCGAGATCGATCCGGTGCTCGCCGAACGACTGCCTCGCACAGTGCGTGACCGGCTGCCCCGGCTCGCCGACCGGCTGGACGTCGTCGGCGCCGACGCGCTGCGGGTCCACGCGGACGCACTGCCGGGTCCGGCCCCTACCGCGCTGGTCGCCAACCTGCCCTACAACGTCGCCGTGCCCGTCGTGCTGCACCTGCTCGCCGAACTGCCGTCGCTGACAAGCGGCCTCGTCATGGTCCAGGCCGAGGTGGCCGATCGGCTGGCCGCGGCGCCGGGTGGCAAGGCCTACGGGGCGCCCAGCGTGAAACTGGCCTGGTACGCCGACGCACGCCGTGCCGGAGCCGTGCCGAGGACGGTGTTCTGGCCGGTGCCGAACGTGGATTCGGCGCTCGTATCGTTCACCTGTCGCCAACCGCCGTCACCGGTTGACCGGCGGGTCCTGTTCAGTGTGGTCGACGCCGCGTTCGCCCAGCGCCGCAAGACGTTGCGCGCCGCCCTGGCCGGGTGGACCGGTTCGGCGGACAACTCCGGCCGGCTGCTACGTGAAGCCGGTGTCGACCCGTCGGCGCGCGGTGAACAGCTTCGTGTCGACCAGTTCGCCCGCATCGCCGAGGTCGCCGTCGCTCATGGTGTGGACCATTCACCGGTCCGCTGACCGGTGTCGACCAGGCGGCCAGGAGTGTGATCTGCCGGACGATCGCCGGATCTCGGGTGCCAAGCCTTGCTTTCGGCGGGACCTGTCAGGTCTACTTGAACGTGCATCCATCCCGAGCGGCTGAGAGACCTGGATCGACGAAGCCGCAGCAACCACCCGTTCGCGGGCAGGTGCTACCGCCAGGACCGATGGAGGGTATCCATGGACCTCAGGCAACGAGGTGAGGCTCGCCTGTTGACCCGTCGACGAGTGGTCGACCAGTGCAGGCGCACAACGACCGGTTGTCGGCACAACCACTAGCGACAGTCCTGGTCCATTGTCGTCCGCTGGGCTCGTCCCGGCCGGACAATCCCGATTCCGACGTCGGTGTCGCACGTCTGCCGTGCTCGCCGTGCGTTCTGTGGAGCAGCCGTGATCTCAGTCGACAATCTGGTCAAGTCCTTCTCCTCCAACGGCGCCGTTGTCCGCGCCCTGGACGGGGTCAGCCTCGGCGTCCGGGCTGGTGCGGTGGTGGGTATCGCTGGACCGAGCGGGGCCGGCAAGTCGACCCTGGCTCGGTGCCTCGCCCTCCAGGAACGTCCGGACAGCGGTGCGATCCAGTTCGACGGCATCGACCTGCTGTCGCTAGATGGCACCGGGCTGCGTGCCGTCCGCCGCCAGATCGGCGTCGTACCCGCGGTGAAAGCGCTCGTGCCACACCGCACCGCCGCGGGAAACGTCGCGTTGCCGCTGGAAGGGATCGGCCTCGACGGCCCGCTCCGCCGCAAGCGGGTGGGTGAGCTGCTCGACCTCGTCGGCCTCATGGACAAGGCGGCGACCCACCTCGGCGAGCTCACCCCCGGGCAGCGCAGGCGGATCGCGATGGCGCGAGCGCTGGCCACCAAGCCCACGGTGCTTGTGGTCGACGAGCCCACCGCCGATCTGGATCGAGATGCTGCCGGTGCCGTGCTGACCGTCCTCGACCGGATTCGTGCCGAACTCGGTGTCACGGTCCTCGCAACCACCAAGGACACGGCTGTGCTCCGCCGGATCTGCGATGACGTCGCCGTGCTCGACAACGGCAGGATCGTTGAACACGGCCGGCTGCTCGACCTGGTGACCGCCGAGAGCAGGACCGCTGCCACCTTGTTGCCCGCCGTCGACCGGGGTTCCGTGACCGTGACCGGTCATGACCGAGTCGCGGACGTGGTGCTTGTCGGGTTCGCCGCGGTCGGCGCACTGCTGCCCGAGGCGAGTGCCCGGTTCGGGGTCGACATCGCGGTGCTGGCAGGTGGTCTGACCAGGCTCGGCGAGACGCCGGTTGCCCGCTTCCGCCTCGGCGTCACCGGTGCGCTGACCGACTCGGCGCTCGGGTGGATAGCCGAGGCCGGTGGTGTTGTACGGCACGTCCCGACGGGGCCGCACCAGGGCGGCGAACTCGGCGTGGCCGCCTGAGACGAGATCAGGGCCACCACGCCGGCCGGCGCGAGCATGTCCGCGACGCCCGTAGGCTGAACGAGTGCTTGCCGTCGTACCGCCGCCCGTGACCGTTCGCGTACCCGCGAAGATCAATTTGCATCTGTCCGTCGCGGACCTGCGTGCGGACGGCTACCACGAGCTGACCACCCTGTTCCAGTCTTTGTCGCTGACCGACGAGGTGACCGTCGCTGTGGCCGACACCCCGGGTGTCGAGGTGCACGGCGAAGGGGCGGCAGAAGTGCCGACCGGGTCGACGAACCTCGCCTTGCGTGCGGCCACCGCATTGGCGGAGTACGTCGGCCGCGCCCCCGCTGAGGCCAAGGTCAGAATCGTGGTCAACAAGAACATTCCAGTCGCGGGGGGAATGGCGGGCGGCAGCGCCGACGCCGCGGC
>JAFAZC010000207.1 GCA_019239965.1 Kutzneria sp.
GTTGCGGGTCGCGGGCCTCGCCGCCGAGCTGCAGTGCCTGTTCGAAGCCCTGGAGCGCGAACACCACGCCGAACGCCAGCGCGGCGAAGACTCCGTGTGCGCCGTTGGGGGCGAATCCTCCGCCGGCGGTGAAGTTGGACCCGTGGAAACTCGTGGGGATCAGCACGAGCACGGCGAGCACCGGGACGGCCGTCTTCCACAGCATGGTGATCGAGTTGCTCTCCGAGAGCAGCCGCACCCCGACGCTGTTGATGACGGTGAACACCACCATCAGCAGGGTCGCCCAGGCGAACCCGCTGCCGGTCAGCGTGCCGTCGTCGTGCAGCATGTGCAGGTTGGTTCTGATCCACTCGATGTTGTTCAGATAGGTCAGGCAGGCGTTGACCTCGATCGGCGGAATAACCACCGCCTGCAGCCACGCCGCCCACCCCGCGGTGAAACCGGTGGTCCTGCCGAAGGCGAACAGCGGGAAGCGGGCGGTGCCGCCGGCGACCGGGTAGGCCGAGCCAAGCTCGGCGTGGTTCAGCGCGAGTACGGCCAGCATTCCGGCGGCCAGCAGCCAGGACAGCAGGGAGGCCGGACCCGCCTCCTGCGCCGCGTGGAGCGCACCCAACAGCCAGCCAGAGCCGATGATCGACCCGAGCGAGATGAACATCAACCCGCGGAACCCGACGGCACGTCGGAAGTGACCGCCGCCGTCCGGTACGTTCGCGACGAGCTTTGGTGATGAAGCCATTGCTCACTCCTGTGTGCTGTGGCCTGGAGTCCCCGCCATGGGTGGTCAGGAGGCTCATTCTCGTGTTCGCGGGAGCATGGCGCAGATCCGAGGCGAGCGAAACCGCCAGCGAGATCACGTTTTCGCGGCAGATCAACGCATAACGGATTTTTCGGACATTACTCCCAATGGTCAACCGGTTGCCGTGTGGACTGTCGAGCGTTAGGTCTTGTCTCGATCACGATCCGTTACGGTTTTCGTGGTTACGGTTGTGTGCCACATCAGGGGTGGGACCGCGATGCCAGGCTCCTGATCAGCTAGCGGTCAGATGATGCCACGTCTCGCTCGCGACGCGATGAGGTTATTCGAACACACTGCGTGACTATCCGGGTTGGGGTGCCCGGCGACGAGCGATGTATCACCGTGGCGGGATCGATCAGGTGGTGTCCGACCGGCAGGGTTCGTACTATCAGGCGGTATTCCGATGGGAGACGGATGGACCTGCCCGGCCGACGGTCATCGCACGGTCAGAAGTGCTGGAGATCGCGTCGGCACGCCGTTGGCGGCAAGGCCGCACCGGGTAGTACGAGCCGATGAGGAAGACCATCGCGACCGCATCGGGTCGGGCTCACGCCTCCGGCCAGACCGCGGCCAGTCGAGGCCTTCCTGAACGACGACACCCTCATCGAAGGCCGCCCCACCGAGTCCTCATCATCTCCGCCGACATGGGGGAGGGGCACAACGCCGCCGGGCGGGCACTGCACGCGGCCGCCCAGTGTGTCTGGCCGAGCTGCCGGATTGAGTGGCTTGACGTCCTTGAGGTGATGGGCGCGGGCAGCGGGCCGCTGTTCCGGCGCGTCTACGTGACCAGCGTGCAGCGGCTCCCCTGGTTGTATGACGCGTTCTACCGAGCCGTGCGGAGATACCGGTGGCTGGCGGTCGCGTCCAAGCGGGTGATCGGAGCATGGGCTGGCCGCCGGCTAGCTCCACACCTGGACAGGATCCGTCCCGATCTGGTGCTGTCGACCTACCCGATGGCAAGCAGCGGCCTGGAGTGGCTGCGCCGCCATCGCGGGTGGGACGTTCCCACCGGGGCCTGGGTGTCCGACTTCGCCCCCCATCCCTCCTGGGTGCACGCCGACCTGGAGATGAACCTGGTGATGCACCAGATCGCCGTTGCGGCGGCCGTGGCCGGCGTGCCAGGGGCGCGCGTGCTGGCCACCGCGCCCCCCGTCGATTCCTGCTTTCGGCCCGGTGACCGGGCTGGTGCCCGGCGGCGGTGGCAGGTGCCGGCCGGGGTGTTCCTCGCCGTCGTCACCTGTGGGTCACTGGGGTTCGGCAGGGTGGACCGCTCAGTGCGGGAACTGCTCGACGCCGACACGGCGGCGATGGTGATCGTGGTCGCCGGTCGCAACGCCCCGCTGCGTCGTCGGCTGGCCGAACGCCTTGCTGGCCAGAACCGGGTACGCGTGCTCGGGTGGGTCGAGGACATGGCCGCCCTGATGGTCGCGGCCGATGTGGTGGTCACCAACGCCGGGGGTCTGACCGCGCTCGAGGCGCTGGCCTGCGGGCGTCCACTGATCATGCACTACCCGATCGCCGGCCATGGGCGGGCCAACGCCGAGCTCATGGCGCGGGCCGGGCTCGCCGCCGTGTGCGCAAGGCCTGGTGAACTCGCCGAGCTCGTGCGGCGGCTTCGGGAGCAGCCGTCGTGGCTGGCGCAGTGGGAGGCGGCCGCGCTGGGTTACGCCCGCTCGCACCTGGTCGAGGACGGGCTGCTGGCCCTCGCCTCGGCTCCCCGTGTCGAGGTGGATCGGGTGCTCAGCTCGGCTGACGCGCTGTATCTGCACGTGCAGACCGCCGAGGTGCCCCAACACGTCGGCGCGGTGATGATGTTCGAGCCGGTGTCGGACGGATCGGCTCCGACGCCCGCGGACGTGGCCGGCCTGCTCGCCGGTCTGTCTGGTCTCGCCGGTCGTCTGCGTCCCGCGACCCTGCTGCGTCGAGCCCGGTGGAGCGTAGACGGCACGGTCGACCCCAGGACGATGATCGAGCAGGTGTCGGCCGGTCATGCCGGCGCGCTCACGGAGATCATCGACGACTTCTTCGCCCGTCCACTGGATGCCGCCCGTCCGCCGGCGACCGCGCTGCTGGTCACCGGGCTGCCCGACGATCGCCGCGCGGTGCTGGTCAAGCTGCATCACTCGCTCGGCGACGGTGTTGCCGTTCTGCGTGCGCTGCTGGCGGGCACGGAAGGTGCCGGACGTTCATGGGCGACCCCGCCGTCCCGCTCGTTGACGAGAACCGGTCTCCGCGACGGCGGTGCGGTTCGACTGCTGCGCGGGCTGTGGGTCCTCGCACGGGCCGGACGTGCCAACGGGATCGAGTCGGACCGCCACTCGTCCGGCCCGGCCCGGCACTACGAGCTGATGCGGCTGCGCGGTCGGTCCCTGCGTGCCGCGGCCCGTGCCGTGGCCGTGACGGACACCGAGCTGCTGATCACGATCTTCGCGGAGGCGGCAAGCCGGGTGCTGGCCGTCGACCCCGCGGGACCGGCCACGCTGCGCCTGATGGTGCCGTGGTCGCTGCGCGGTACCCAAACCGCGAGGGCGTCGGGCAACTGTGCCGGCGCGGTTCCGGTCGACCTGCCGGTCGGGCCGATGGCATGGGGTGACCGGGTCGCCGTGGTTCGAGCGGCCGTACGTGCGCGAGCCGGATCGGCCGTGCCCGAGGCGGCTGGCTTCGTCGTGCGTGCGTTCGGCGTGCTGCCGCCCGGTCTACAGTCCGCCGCGGCGAGGGCCGTCTACCGGTCCACGTGGTTCGACGCCATTGGTTCCGTCCTGCCCGGGCCGAGGTGGCAGGTGCGCCTCGGCGGTGCGCTACTGTCGGCGGCCTACCCGGTCCTTCCCCTGGCCACCGGGGTCGGGTTGTCCTGGGGTGCGATCACGTGGGGGGAGTGGATCGCGGTCTGTCTGACCGGCACCGCCGGCTCGGCCGGCAGGACCCGCGCGCTCGCCTCGGCCATCGTGACAGTCGCGGCGGACCTCGCCGCGACGCCGGCAGAGCTGTCGACACCGGACGAGGGGCCATGATCGGGGCCCCAGTGGTGCTGGCGATAGCCGTTCCCGCCGCCATCGCCGCCGCGGCCAGTTTCGGCTTGACCGCCGCGCTACAGCAGAGGGAGGCACGGGCTACCGATCGTCGCGGCGCGGTGCGCTGGGGCCTGGTGACCGAGCTCGCGCGCAGGCCGATGTGGCTGGGGTCGCTGGTGGTCAACGGACTCGGCATCGTGTTGCAGTGGATCGCGTGGAGTACCGGTCCGCTGGCACTGGTTCAGCCGCTGTTGGTCACCGGGTTGCTGTTCGCCGTGGTGTTCGCCGGCTGGCTCGACCGGCTGCGCCCAGACCGGGTGGCGTTGTTCGGCGCGGGCCTGTGCGTGCTGGGGTTGGCGGCCTTCCTGCTGTTCGCAAGGCCGAGTCCGGGGCGGGACCGGCTGACGTTGGGTGAGGTGGTCCCTCTCGCCGGTGGCCTCACCCTCGTCCTCGCCAGCTGCCTGTACACCGCCGTCCGGCATCCCGGCCGACTCCGGGTCCTCGCGCTGGCCGGCGCGACAGGTGTGTGCTACGGGGTGGCCGCCGGTCTGGCCAAGCTCGCCGCGGACGATCTGCGTCGAGGCGTCGGGGCGATGCTCACCGACTGGCCCTTCCTGCTGCTGCTCGTGTGCGGCCCGCTCGGGTTCCTGCTCAACCAGAACGCCTTCCGCGCCGGTGTCGCGCCAGCCCCGGCGCTGTCGGTGATCGTGTTGGTGGATCCCCTTGTGAGCATCGGTATCGGCACCCTGTGGCTCGGCGAGTCGCTCAGCGCCGATCCGGGCGAGGTGGTGGGCCAGGTTTTCGCGCTGGGGGTGATGGCCACCGGCGTCGGGGTGCTCAGCCGGCGTGCCCCGCAGGTCGCCCGCGATCGGCGTTCGTCCCGCACGGGAAAACGTGGTCCACCCGTATCCGGCGTCCGGAAATCGGACCGCTGACGCTCGGATTTCGGCCCGCACGGCCGTTGGCCGGTCCCGGTGGATCTTCAACGAATTGCTGCCGTGTTCAATACGGTATCGGGCAATCGGCACCGTGCCGAAATGGCTTTCCCGCAGCACCAGCGGTCCCGTTTTCTCCGTGCGCAGCGAGGCTGAGCAGCGACGTCAACATATTTTTCCGTTTTCGTTGAAGCGATGGAATGTCGACCGGGCTGCGATCCCGTGGTGGATCGGAGCCGGCGGCTGCTAGGGTGATCTTCTGGAGTCGGCGCCCAGGGGAACAGTTCGCTCATGGTTGGAAAGTCCGTGGTTTCGGCCCACGAAATTCTGGTGAGGTGGTTGTGAGCGTCGTGTTCGACGATGCTGGCGAGGGGCCGGACGACGTCGGCACCTCGGCGTCGCCGGTACGCGCCTATGTCCGCACCGGCGGCCGGACCCGTTCGCTGGTCACGATGCGGATCGAGACACTTGTCTCGGTGACCAAACGGGGCCTGGCGACGAGATCCGGCCTGACCCACGACTACGTCGAGGTACTTCAGCTGTGCCACCAGGCGAGATCGGTGGCCGAGGTGGCCGCGCTGGTTCCCGTCCCCATCGGTGTGGCCAAGGTCCTGTTGGGAGACCTCGCCGACCAGGGCCTGATCACGGTGCACAGCGACGGTTGGTCTGGGGACCGGGGACCGGACCAACGTCTGATGGAGCGGGTCATCGAGGGCCTGCGCAAACTCGATGCACCCGTGGCGGGAAGGTGAGGTCAGCGGCCGGCCCAGGGCCGGTGGACAAACGCGCTGTCAGGGGACGGAAATCGTCTTTCCGCCCGGATGCGACGCGTGCCAGCGGGCGGGGCGCCGGCGGCGGTGGCGAACGCGTGGGAGACCGCGACCAGCCATCGTGCGTCCGAGTTCAGATCCTGACCGCCCCGTGAGGCGAGCGGATGAGGGCTGACGGCGGCGCGGCCGGCGGCCTTGGCATCGATGGCATTCCTGACCAACCTCGCGTATCCGGCGGCGTCCCCGGCGGGCGAATCGTCCGGCGAACAGTATGCGGCCAGCTGGACGAGTCCATCCTTGATCTCGATCACACGACGGTAGTAGCCGCGATGTGTCCTGGTCAGCCAGGCCAGCCGCCGCCACCGGCGGTAGCGCGTCGTGGGCAGCTGCAGGTCGGGGAAGGCATCGTGCAACGCCCGCCACAAGGGGTACAGCGCGGTGAAGTCCCTGCGATGCGACCACCAGACGGGAATAGTCGCGACCATACCGGCGGCCGCGGGATAGCTGATGCCGACAACGAACAACAGACCGCCCGCCAACACCAGGGGGGCGGTGAGCGAGGTGGCGACCCGTACCGCGTCGAGGCCGGCGGCCCCGATCCAGGTCATGACCGTCACGAAGGTCCGCAGCACCGAGGCGACAAGGGCGAGCGCGAACGCCGCGGAAATGAGGGCGAGGGAGCGCCGCAGCCGCCGCTGCTCGGTCACCTTCATGCACACGACCGACCAGCGCAGGATGGTGCCGATCGAATAGCACAGGTAGGCGGCGACGGACAGCTCGTACACGGCGGCCGCCGGTTGCGGACCGAGGCTCAGGTCGGTCGGATGAGCGCGGACCCGCGGTGTCGCCGTCGCGAACGCCAGGATCAGGGTGACCATGGTGAGCACGAGCGGTACGAGCTGGAGCCGCACCTGACGGTCGCCGCCAGCGTCGTGCGCGGCATAGAGGAAGAAGGCCAGCAGACAGTACGTGCACATCAGGGCCGAGAGGTTGGCGACAAGACCCGCCGTTCCGGGACCACACACCGCGTCGACGGCGACACCGACCGGAGACAGTCGCACCGTGAACTCCAACGCCATGCCGAGCACGGTCGCGGTCACGGCACGCAGCGGCCGGTCCTCTGGCGCACGCCATACCTGGAGTGCCTTGTTGGCCGCGCCGATCCACAACGCGCCCGCGACGACCGCGTTGGCCGCAGTGATCAGGTCAAGGGACATTCTGATCTTTCCGGTCGGCTACGGACGTACGGTACCTCGTTCGCCTCAGAATCGGCGCCTGAAGTAACACGGTCCGTGACGGGTTTCCGGATGCCTCGCCTCAGCCCGTCGGGAGTGCGTCCCGTCGGCGTTGCGCGCCGGAGGTTCCTCCGTGTGAGCGGCACAACACAATTCGCGTGCGTTGCCTTTGTGTTGCCGCGACGTTATTGCGCGCGTTCCTGTGATTTCTCTGAGGGGCGCTCTGTATTGCGGCGGAGCTGACACGGTGTTTCCGGAACCGCCGTCGACCGAGTGGTATGACGTTGAGTGGTTGACTGGTTGCTCTCCGCTAATGGAGTCGCCACGGCTGGACCTTTCGGCCGCAGTGCATGGTTCTGGAACATCCACTCGCCCGCCGCGTACTGTAATAGGCCGCAGGCGGCATCAACCCTTACGGAGAATCCATGACCAAACCCCAGTCACGTCAGGTGAGTCAGTTCGGGTGGTTGGTCGACAACTTCGCCCGGCAGGTGCCTGGGGTGGCGCACGCGGTGGTGGTGTCGGTGGACGGGGTGTTGCTCGCGTCCTCGGCGCGACTGCCGGCGGAGGGCGCTGAGCAGGTGGCGGCGGTCGCGGCGGGCGCGGTGAGTCTGACGTTGGGTGCGGCGCGGTGTTTCGACGCTGGTGCGGTTCGGCGGACCGTGGTGGAGATGCAGAACGGTGTGCTGTTGCTGATGACCGTCATGGATGGGTCGTGTCTTGCGGTGTTGGCCGCGCCGGACTGTGATGTGGGCCAGGTTGCTTACGAGATGACGGTGTTGGTCGACCAGGTGGGTCCGATGCTGACACCCGCGCTGCGTGCGGAGCTGCGGGGGTCGGTCCGAGCCGTGGACGGCCAGCCGGCCTGACGGTTGACCGGCCGACCCCCGATTTCCATAATGGTCACGCCATTGGCCGCGATGACACGGTCACGGCGGCTGGACTCCCACCCTGGGACGCGATAGGAATAGCGACCGAGTACCGAGAGTGAGGCGGCCCGGGCCGGAGGTGATCACCATGCAGGTCCGGGTGCTCGGCCCGTTCGAGGTCGCCCGTGACCAGCAGTCGCTCACCCCGTCGCAGCCCAAGCTCCGGCAGCTGTTCGCGCTGCTCGCGCTCAGCGCCAACTCCGTCGTCCGCAGCGAGCGGTTGACCGAGGAGCTGTGGGGACCGCGGCCGCCGGCCAAGGCCACCGCGACACTGCAGACCTACGTGTCACACCTGCGCAGACTGCTGGCTGCCGATGGAACCGCCGGACAGCGGTGCCCCACGGTGTTGCACACCCGCCACGTCGGCTACGCGTTGTCGGTACCGGACAAGGCTGTCGACGCCCACCGGTTCACCGAGCTTGTCGAACGGGGGCGAGCCGAACTCGACCACGGCCAATTCGAGGCCGGCGCAAGGACGCTGCGCTGCGCACTGGGCATCTGGCGCGGGGCAGCGCTGAGCGACGTCGAGTCCGGCCCGGTGCTCAGCGGGCACGTCGCGCGGCTGGAGGAGGCCAGAGTCGCGGCCATCGACCAGCTCGTCGAGGTTGAGCTGACACTCGGCCACCATCACGAGGTGATCGGCGAACTGAGCGCCCTCGTCCGCGAGTATCCCGCCCACGAGGGACTGCACGTCAAGCTGATGACAGCGCTGCACCAGGCCGGACGCCGATCCGAGGCGCTGCACGTGTTCCAACGCGTCCGTACCACCCTCGTCGACGACCTCGGGCTTGAACCAGGGCCGCAGCTACGGCGCGTGCACCGCGCCCTGCTGGTGGGCGGTTCGGCCGCGGACACCGGTGCGGCGGGCAGGCCGACCGCGCGGACCGGTCCTGCCGTCGAGCGCCCCGCGCAGCTGCCCCCCGATGTCCCGGTCTTCGTGGGCCGTCGGACGGAGATCGCCGCGACCCAGGCCCTGGTGGCCGACGCCGACGGCTCCGCGCCGTCGGTGGTGAGCGTGGTCGGGCCGCCGGGGTCGGGCAAGTCAGCCCTGTGTGTCCATCTGGCGCATGTCGTGCGAGCCCGGTTTCCCCATGGCCAGTTCTACGCCGATCTGGCCGAACTGACCTGTGAAGACGCACTTGTCGGCTTTCTGCGGGCCATCCGTGGGCCGGCCGCGCCGCTGCCCGTGAGCGCGGAGGAACGGGTCGGGCTGTTCCGGAGTTGGACCGCGGGGCGCAAGGTGCTCGTCGTGCTGGACAACGCGGTCACCACCGCGGGAACGGCGAGGTTGCTGCCCAGTGGCGGCGGCTGTGCGGCCATCGTCGGCTGCCGGTCTCGGCTGCCGCTGCGTGGAGTTGGCCTGTCTCTCGAACTGTCCAGATGGAGCGAGGACGACGGGATCGAACTGCTCGCGTCGGTGCTGGGATGGCCGAGGGTGCGCAGGGAGTTGCCGGCCGCGTGTCAGCTGTTTAGGCTGTTTGAGGGAATGCCCCTGGCGCTAGTGGCCTCGGCCAGTCGCCTGACTGTCCGTCCGCACTGGTCCTTGTCCATGCTGGTCGATCGCCTGGGGAACGAGCGGGACTGGCTCGAGGAGTTGGCCAATGCCGAGGTGGACGTGCTAGGCAGTGTCGAGTTGACCTGCCAGTCGTTGCCCCAGGGGCGGCGATCGGCGTTCTACTCGCTGGCCGCGTCCGCGGCGGAGCCAGTCACGGTCGACCAGGCGGCCGCCCTGCTGGAGACCGATTCCCGCCAGGCCGAGTCCGTGCTGGAGTCGCTGGTGGAGTTCCAGCTGCTTGAGGTGGTCGGCGCTGGGAACGGGCCCTCTGTCGCGCCCTTTCGGTATCGAGTCAGTCCTCTGATCAGGGTCGCCGCGGCGGCGCTTGCCCCGACCGCGGAACAGTCGGGCACTGACACGACACCCCACCTACGCCGGGAACCGGAGCTTGGTGACGAGTACGTGATGGACAGGGTCGGAGTCGGGAGCGGCACATCGTGAGACGCAAGCTGGTTGAGTACCACAACTGGGGAGGAGTAGGCGGTGGGTATCAGATACGCCCCTGGTGAAGCCGACCAGGCTTGCCAGGCAGACATGGCCGAGGAGCAGGACGCCAGCAGAAGCGGCGTCCTGGAGTTAGCGGCTTTGGAGTCCCGTGGCGAACGGCGGCGAAGAAGCGACGAGAGCAGCGGCTGGATCAAGATCACCGACGGTGATGGATCCCCGAGGACCTCGCTGGTCTACGTGGGCGCCGGCACCCGGTCCCCGGCGACGCACCGCAAGGACGAACCCGTCGCGGCGCAGGTGAAGAAGATCGCCGCGGCGATGGCGGCCTCAGCGGGAGTTGGCGTCGTTCTCGGTGTCGTCCTGCTGGCCTCCGCACCGCGAACGGGCGGCAACATACCCGTCGCGCACGCACAGGCCAACACCGATCCAGCTCCGGCGACATCCACCGAGGCGCCCGTGGCCATGGCCGTGCCGGCTCCCGCCCCGGCACCGGCGCCGGCACCCCCGCCGGTCGCGCCGGTGCGACGCGCCCCGGCACCGCCACCGAGGCATGTCGCGCCGCCGCGGCAGCCGGTGTACACGATGGACATGGGCTCCATGATGAAGTTGCCCGGGAACATCATGCAGTCGTTCATGCCCGGCGGCTTCCCGATGCACTGACACGCTGCCCACCGGCCCCCTCGAGGACAACCTCGAGGGGGCCGCTGTCGTTGTGTGGCAGGTGACGTTTCAGCCGTCATGACGGTCGACGATGTCGGCGACGTGGCGGGCCGCGGCCGGTCCGTACCGCTCGTGGACCTCGTCGATGAGCCGGCGGAGCGTACCTCCGATCCAGTCGTCGGGCAGCAGTTGCGGGACGAGACGAGGCTGACGCAGGGTATCGACCAGCGGTTCCCGCACCAAGCTCGCGTACCGCCGCAGCGCCTCGGCTGAGGCGCCCCGTCGGTCGGCCGGCTCGTCCAGCGCCTGCCGCAGGGTGTCGATATGGGTCCGGTACGCCTTCGCCAGTCCGTCGAGATCCCAGGCTTCCCTGGCGACACGGGCGGCGTCGGAGATGCTCATGCCCAGATCCGTGACCAGGATCCGAGCGTCGGCCGGACATGTCCGCAGTGTCTCGGAGATGCCGGCCGTGCGGTCATCCGGCGCGATGAGTACGCCGTGCTGCAGCAGTCCGTAGCCCGACAGCAGTGCGGCCCTGCGTAGCGCGTCGCGGAACGCCCGGTGCTGTTCGGGAACTTGGTAGAGGATCGCGTGGAACGCTCCGGTCCACTCGACCGGCCGCAGGTGGGCGCGGTCGCGAATCAGCCGGAATCCCCTCTCGACGTCTCCCGCGAGTCGATAACTGGCGTTGCGGCCGCGTCGTGTGGATGCCAGCTGTCCGTCGCGCCGCATACGGGCTAACAGGCCGTGTGCGGCGGTGTCGGTCATCCCCATGTCGACCAGCAGACGCTTGAGCGTCGCGCCGGACAGCTCGGTACGGCCCGCCATGCCGAACAGGAACGCCACGGTCGGCACCCCCGAACCGCGGGACACTCGCAACACGGAACTAGTTACGCTAGGCTTCACGTTCGTTAGCATATCTATCACTGGAGAGCGTCACCATGAGTTCTGTTCCGGAGCGGGCGAGCAGCGCGCCCAAGCAATCGGTCGTCAACTGGGTGCTGACTCTGCTGTTCAACGTCGCATTGCCGCTCATCACCTACAACGTCCTCGCCGACCACGGCGTCGGGGACCTGGCCGCCCTGCTGGCCAGCAGCGTGTGGCCAGCTCTCCAGCTGCTGGCCACCGTGCTCCGTGCTCGACACGTCGACGAGTTCAGCATCTTCGTGCTCATCCTGATGGCGCTCGGCATCATCGGTTCGCTGGTGTTCAACAGCCCACGGCTCTTCCTGATCAAGGAGGCCGCGGTCACCGGCCTGTTCGGCGTAGTGCTGCTGGGCTCGTTGCTGTTCGGCCGGCCGCTGATGTTCTATTTCGGAAGGAAGTTCGCCACCGACGGGTCCCGAGAGCAGGTCGCGCACTGGAACGGGCTGTGGCACCACGCCGGATTCCGCCGTTTTCAGCGCGTCCTCACTCTGGTCTGGGGAGCGTCGTTCGCCGGAGAGGCACTGCTGCGCATCGTGCTGACCTACCTGCTTCCGATCGGCCCCATGGTGGTCGTCAACAATGTGCTCCCACTGGTCGTACTGGCCGCTCTCATCTTCGGCACCATCAGACAGGGCCGCAAGATGGGCGAGGCGGCCGAGCGGCGCAGGGCCGCTGAAGAGGCCGGCACCACGAGCCAGGCTCACGCGGTGTGATCGACAGGTGCTGACCTGGCTCGGCCGGTGATCCGGACCATCACGGTCGGCTTCGATGGGCCGGGGACGCCTCGGCCGAGGAGATCGCGGGACTGCTACTGAATATGGCCACCCTGGCACGCCGGTTGGGCAAGCCGCTGTCGGCGCGGCTGTTTCCCTTGCCAGGCAAGCGGTCCGGTGACCACATCACGTTCGACTCGCCGCACCTGCTCGACATCCGGCTGCCCTGACGCAGGCCGGTTCAGGCATTGTCTCCCAAGCTGAGGTGCGCACCGAACCACGTCGCGATCCGGTCCACCGCCGGGGTGACGAACTCGGGGTTGTCGTACAGGTCGATGTGGTTGCTCGTGGGCAGCCACAGGATCTGTTTCGGCTCACCGAGTGTGTCGAAGACCGCTTTGGCGTCCTCGGGCGGACAGTAGGCATCGGTGCTGCCGTGCACCATCAGCACCGGGGTCGGCGAGACGAACTCCGCAGCCCATGTGTTGTAGCCGGTGAGGATTTCGCGCAGCGACAGCCGGGTCAGCCGATTGCTCCAGCCTGGGCTCGCCGCCCGGTCGGTGCCGTAGTACGCCCACGGTTCCTCGCCGGGCATGACCGCTTCGCCACTATCGGCGGAGACCACCGGCATGTACGCGGTTTCCGCGGTCCGGAACGACCGTTCCGCGACGGCGGCGAGGGCGGCGAGCTGTGAGCGGTAGACCGACGCGCCCATCGCCGCCCGCATCGCCCCGGGACTGGGGTAGCCGCCGGCCACGAGGGCCAGCGCGGAGATCCTCGGATCGAACGCTGTGTGCCGCAGGGCATAGCTGGCACCCATGCAGATTCCGACACAGCCGATCCGCCGCGCGTCGACCGCGGGGTGGTTGGCGAGGTAGCTGGTGGCGTCGGTCAGGTCCGCCAGCTTTCCCGCCGAATCCTCGTGCTGGCGCGGCGTGCCTCCGCTCTCGCCGAAGTTGCGATGGTCGAAGGCCAACGTGATGTACCCACGTTCGGACAGTGCGGCGGCGTAGTAGCCGGCGGTCTGTTCCTTCACCGAGGACAACGCGCCAGTGAACACGACAGCGGGCAAGGGGCCCGGGCTGTCCGGAACGCGGAGATGGCCGGTGAGAGTGATCCCCCCTGAGAGGAAGGACACCGTGTGCAGCTGTAAAGGCATGTCGATCCTCTTCGTTCTCACCACCGGCTGGGTGCCGTGTTGGTGAGGCGGTTCAGGTGTCCTGACCGGGTCGTATGGTGTACATGTACTGCGGATAGGTCGGTGCCAGCGGACAGGCCGCGTCGAGCGCCGTGACGGTCTCGGCGGGCAGCACGACATCGGCGCCGGCGAGGTTGGCCTCCAACTGCTCCATTCTGCTGACTCCGACGATCACACTGGTCACGTCCTGCTTGGCCAGCAGCCAGCCCAGCGCCGCCTGGGCCGGCGTGATTCCCTGCTCGTCGGCGACCCTGCGCAGCACGTCCACCAGGTCGTAACCTCGCTCGACGTCGATGGGCGGGAATCCGAAACTGGCTCGTCGGCCGCCGCCTCCCGTGGGGTCGTCGCGGGTGTACTTGCCGGACAGGAATCCGCCGGCGAGCGGGCTCCAGATGAAGGTGCCGAGCCCGGCGTCGCGGACGAACGGCAACACCTCGGACTCGACGTCCCTGGCGAGCAGGTTGTAGTAGATCTGGGCCGAGACGAAGGGGGCCCACCCGTTGCCGGCCTGCAAGCCCTGGGCCTTCGCCGCGTACCAGGCGGGCAGGTTGGACCAGCCGAGGTAGCGGACTAGGCCGCGGTGCACGAGGCTGTCCAGGGCACGCAGGGTTTCCTCCAGTGGTGTGCTGAAATCCGCGGCGTGGATCTGCAGCAGGTCGATGTAGTCGGTGCCGAGCCGCCGCAGGCAGGCCTCGACGCCGCCGACCACGTGTCGGTGGGACAGACCGCCGTCATTGGGATCGTCGCTCAGCGGCAGTCCGACCTTGGTGGCCACGACCGCATGGTCACGGCGGCCCGCCGTGGCGAGTGCCTTGCCGAGGATCACCTCGCTCTGCCCACCGGCGTAGAAGTCCGCTGTGTCGAACGTGGTGAGTCCGGCGTCCATGGCGACACCGACCATCCGGTCGGCCGTCGACTGGTCCACGCTGGCCTTGAAACCGCGGAAGTCGTGGTCTCCGAAGGTCATGGCACCGAAGGTCATACGCGACACGGTCAGGCCGCTCGTGCCGAGTTTCCGATACTGCATGTCGATGTCCGTTTCGCGGCGTAGGCGGTGTGAGGTCCGGTGCTCAGACGCGGCGGCGGCCAGCAGGGACGTCGATGAGATGCCGAAGGTCGCCAAGGACGACGGGTGCCACCTCGGCAAGGAAGTCGTGGGGGAAACCCAACGTGACGGCTGACGCCTCGTCGAGACGCCGACGTTGGTCGGAGGTCAGTGTAACGTTCAGACTGTCCAAATTGGACTTTAACTGGCCGGTCGTGCGTGCACCGAGAATCGGGACCACTCCCTGCTGTTCACGCAGCCACGCCAGTGCCACGTGGGCGGAGGGCACGCCGAGCTCGTCGGCGACGGCGTCGACGGCCCGCGCGATGCGCAACTGGTTCTCGGGCTGCTCACCGAGCCGGCGGTCCTCGGATTCGGATGGCTGCGACCTGGTGTACTTGCCACTGAGTAGACCACCGGCCAACGGTGCCCACGCCGCGACCGTCATACCGAGGCCGCGGGCCATCGGAACCAGTTCCCGCTCCACCTCGCGCTGGGCCAGCGAGTAGGGGATCTGTAGTCCGACGAACGGAGTCCACCCGCGCAGTTCCGCGATGGTCTGCATGCGGGCGACCAGCCAGGCCGGAGTGTCGGAGATGCCGACGTAGGAGACCTTCCCGGCGCGCACCTGGTCGTCGAGGGCCCGCATGACCTCCTCGGGAGAGGTCATGAAGTCCCACGCGTGCACCCACAGCAGATCGACGTACTCGGTGTCGAGCCGGCGCAGCGAGGCGTCGAGCGCCTGGATGAGGTTCTTGCGGGAGTTGCCCGCGGAGTTGGGGTCACCGTCCCTGGTGGACAGCGAGTACTTGGTGGCGACGACGAACCGCTCGCGGTCCTCGCCGAGAAGTTCTCCGAGGATCCGCTCGGATGTGCCGTTGGTGTACTTGTTGGCGGTGTCCACGAAGTTGCCGCCGGCCTCGGCGAACAGCTCGAACTGTTTGCGGCTTTCTTCCTTGTCCGCGCCGAAGGACCACTCGGTGCCGAAGGTCATTGTGCCGAGGGCGAACTCCGAGACACGCATCCCGGAGTCGCCCAACAATGTGTAACGCATTCACGTCCTCGTTCATGTGGAGTACCCGTACCGAAGGCATGGACCGTCGCCGGGCGACTGGGCGTACCTTTCCTCACGAGCGACAGTCTGTCCAGAAGGAACTGTGATTACCTTTGGCTATGGATGTCCATCTGCGTGACCTCCGCTACTTCGTCGCGGTGGCCGAGGAACTCAGCTTCACCGCGGCCGCCAGTCGGCTGCACGTGGCGCAGCCGACACTGAGCAAACAGATTCGACAGTTGGAAACCACGTTGCGTGCCCAGCTGTTCGCGCGCGACCGCAGGCAGGTGGTGCTGACGGAAGTCGGGGCGGTGCTAGTGCCGTGGGCTCGGCGGCTGGTCGCCGACTGGGAGCGTGCCAGGACCGAGGTGGCCGATGCCGTCGCCGCCGGCAGCAAAACACTGAGGATCGGTGCACTGACGAGCATCGGGCGGGAGCTCTATCCGAGGGTGGCCAAGGCCTTCGCCGAGTCCGAGCCCCAGTGGCGGCTGAACCTGGAGGCACATTCCTGGGACGACGTGACCGCGGGACTGGCCGACGGCGGCGTGGACGTGGCCATCGTGTGGTTGCCCGTGCCCGACCCGGACATCGGGTACCACGTACTGTTCACTGAGCCCCGCTGGGTGGCCCTGCCACCGTGTCATCGGCTGGCCGACCGGAACGAGGTGAACTTCGCCGAGCTGCTCGACGAGCCTTTCATCGCGCTCCCGGCGGAGGCGGGTGAACTGCGGGAGTTCTGGTTGGCCACGGAGGAACGGGCCGGTCACCCCGTACGCATCGGACGCGAGGTCGTCAGCACGGACGCCGCGTTCGAGGCGGTGGCCTCCGGTGCCGGGGTGTGCCTGCTCGCCGAGGGCAACGTGGCCATCTATCGGCGACCGGACATCGTCTGTCGGCCGGTCGCCGGAGTGTCGCCGTGCCAGTTGGCGGTGGCGTGGCGACGTGGTGACAACCGTTCTGTGGTGCGGGCATTCGTGGCGGCTTGCAGACAGGCCGCCGCGAACCCGCCGTCGGATAGCCAACGGTAATCAGGTCCGGTATTGGACCACCATGGTCACCGGTGGCAGGCTTCACCGGACGTGATTATCCTCGCCGATGGCGACCGCCGAGGACGATCTCTCAGGAGGGCGTGTGCGGGTCGGACTACAGATTTCTGATTTCACCCTGCCCGGCGGCAGCGCGGGGCTCGGCACCGAATTGGCCACCGTCGCGAGGACCGCGGACGACGCCGGATTCGCCCTCATCGCCGTTATGGACCATTTCTTCCAGATTCAGGGGCTTGGTGACCCCGAGCAGGAAATGCTCGAGGGGTACACGACCCTCGGCTTTCTTGCCGCCAACACCTCACGGGCGGCCCTGATCACCCTGGTGACCGGCACCGTCTACCGCCACCCCGGGGTGCTCGCCAAGATCGTCACCACCCTGGACGTGTTGTCCGGCGGGCGGGCGTGGCTGGGTATCGGCGCCGCGTGGAACGAGGAGGAGGCGCGCGGACTCGGTATCCCGTTCCCGCCGCTGGCCGAACGGTTCGAACGCCTCGAGGAGACGGTGCAGATCTGTCTGCAGATGTGGCGCGGTGACCAGACGCCGTACCAGGGACGGCACTACCGGCTCGAGCGCCCGCTCAACTCGCCGCTTCCGCTGGCCAAGCCGCATCCCCCCGTCATGATCGGCGGCGGTGGTGAGAAGAAGACACTCCGGTTGGTCGCCCGCTATGCCGATGCGTGCAACCTGTTCGCGGGACCGGATGTCGCTCACAAGCTCGACGTGCTCCGCGGCCACTGCGAGCGCGAAGGACGTGACTACGACGAGATCGAGAAGACCTGTTACTTCCCTTTCGATGTCGGCGCGCGAGGCGAGAAGACCAACGAGATCATTGACCGGCTGGGCGAGTTGTCCGGGCTCGGCATTCACACCGTGATCGGTTCGGTGGCCGACCTGTGGCGGGTGAGACCCGTCGAGGTGATCGGCAGCGAGATCATCCCCGCCGTCGCCGAGCTGTGACGGGTCAACGACGGCGCTTCGCGATCACGGACGGGCGCGCAGACCGTCGAGTAGCCCCCGGACGTGCTCAGCCGCGAGCTGAGGAGTCAAGGGTGCGTGTCCGACGAGAAGGCGATACCAGAAGGGGCCGAAGAACAGGTCGATGGCGTGCATGAGGTCGATGTCGGCCGGTAGCTCGCCCCGCTCGATGCCATGGGTGAGGATCGTGGCGGCAACGGCCCGTCTGCTTTCCACCCAGCGACGAAACGGTGCCCGAAACGCCGGATCCAGTTGGGCCTCGGCCATCAGGCCCTGCAATGCTCGCACCCGCTGGGGGTACCGGGCCACCCGGTAGACATTGGCCAGCAGTGCGGTGAGGTCGCCCTCGACGGTGCCCGTGTCCGGCTCGGGGGCCCGTCGCGTGACGATGTGGGTGTACGCCTCCATGACCAACTCGGCTTTGGACGACCACCAGCGGTAGATCGTGCTCTTGGCCACCCCTGACCGTTCCGAGATGCCCTCGATCGAGATGGCGCGGTAACCGGTTTCCTCGAGTAGCTGCAAGGCCGCGGCCAGTACTGCGGCGTGTGCGGCCTCGCTGCGCTTGCGTCCACCGCGCCGCACGTGTGCTGGATTGTCGTTCACGTCTGCCGTTCTTTCGGACACGGATAGCTGTGTTTCTCTTGTAGAGAAACGCAACGTACCGTAGCGGTCAACCGGTTGGCATGGCCTGGGAGACCCCGTGTCGGGGGATCGGACCCAGTGGGGCCGGTTCGAGCCAAGCGGCGGTCAGGCGGCACCGCGGATCACTGACGGCGGCCGCGTCATCAACATCGGTACCTCGCTTCTCGGCGCCACCACGGGTCTCTACTCGGTATACGCCGATTCGACGGCCCCGCTCGACGATGTCACCCGGGCGCTGGCCAAGGGGAGATCGGCGGCCGTGGTGTCACAGTGAACACCATTGTGCCCGGCCCGTGGACACCCCTTCGTCCCCGGCCAGGAGAATCCCGCGTCGGCGGCCTCTTCCGACCATCCTCGTCACCGGAGGGTACCTGTCGCGATGACGGGCGAACCCTGACGATGGGCGACAGGGTGTTGCATCCACGCCCGCCGGCACGGAGCCGCTGCCGCCGCGGCGGCAGCGGTCACGACTTGACTTTTGACACTGGTCGGTCGGCACACACGCCGGCAGGACAGAGCAGTTGGCCGCCATCCATCGCGCCAACGGATGCCGCTGATTCGCTGACCTCGCGCCGCACCTGCGACGATGGACATCCACGATGTGTCATGGCGCCCAGCATGCGGGAACGTCTATTGGTCACCACCCGAAGCGGTGACTCTTGACGCGCAGCCTGGTAAGAAGGCTACCAGTGTGAGGTGTCCTCTGACGCGGTTACGATGCCGCGGACTGTCAGGTGCCGCGAATGTAAACGGTTTCCACGTGGGAGCTTGGGGTTCCGTGAACGATGACGCCGAACGGCCCGACCGTGCCGAAGAACGGCGTCATCGAGAGCTCGGGCAGTTTCTGCGGAAGGCTCGCGAACGGATCACGCCCACCGAGGTGGGCATCGACGTCTCCGGGCGGCGGCGTACGCCGGGGCTGCGCCGCGAAGAGGTCGCCGCGCTGGCCGGTGTGTCACCGGTGTGGTACACGTGGCTCGAACAAGGACGTGACGTACAGGCCTCGCCACACGTGCTGTCTGCGCTGGCCAGTGCGCTGCGGCTGAGCAATCCCGAACGGGACTACATCTTCCGGGTCGGCAGAGGTGCTCGTACCGATGTCCTCGAACCGCCGGAGGTGGCGCCCAGCTTGGCGCTGCTGCTTCATGCGATGCCCGTGCCCGTCATCATCCTCAACCACCGGCTGGACATCCTCGGCCACAACGACTACGCGGATGCCCTCTACCAGTTGAACTCTCTGCCCCCGGAGGAGTCCAACGTCATCCGAATGACGTTCGGACCGCCCGGCAGGCGCGCCCTGTTCCACAACTGGACGGACCTGGCCCGCACGATGGTGGGCATGGTGCGCGTCAGCTACGCCATGCACCCGGACGATCCGGGCCTGCTGAAGATGATCGAGGACATGCGCGTGGAATCGGCGGAGTTCGCGCGTTGGTGGGATGAACAGTTTGTCAACGTTCACCAAGGAATCGTGGTGAAAATGTGTCACCCTGTGGTAGGTGACATGTCCTTCGACATCATCTCTCTTCGAACCTTTGACGAGTTAGAGATTACTGTCGGTATCTATATTCCGATAGATGAGAAAACGAATATCGCGGTCCGTGAACTGTGCGGCGTGCCGCGAGACCCGTCAGATGTGCCTCGCGCGTCCCGTGACGAACCGGCGTCGCACCGCCCATCGAGTCGACCAACACCGCTGGCTGCCGAGGTAGACCCGTAACCTGGCGGTGACAATGGCCACGAGCCGGACGGCCACCGGCACCGTCACGTTCGCATCTGCCAATTCGGACTAAGCAGATATCCAGTGCATTCCGTGGCGGATGATCGGGTTCTCGTTAACGTGCGTGAAGCGGGAGCTGTCACGCCGTGGACGCTTGCTCGCCGCGAGGTCATACTGGTATTTTGAGCACCACTTGACACACGGGTAACTTGTGCATTCAACTGTTGATCGATCACGAAGGCCAGATTCGTGATTCGAGCTCGGGGCGTGAGGACGTGATGCGCATGGACCGCTTATCGCATTTCACTGTTGCCTCCGCTATGTCCCCTACACCAGACGAACCGACGGGCACGGCCGCCGAACGAGGGGGGCAGGGTGAACCCTGACCTGGTCAATCGGGACGTCCACCTCATCGCGGCCACTCTGGGATTCTCCGGGCTCGCCATACTGTGGCTCAGCGTGGTGTTCGGCGTCTTCCTGCGAGGTGGATGGACCTTCACCCGCATCAGGTACACAACCCTGCACAAGACCCACCACATCCTGACACTGCTCGGCCTGTCGCTGTCCGTCGAGCACGCTCTGGTGCAACTGGTCGCACCGGGGCGCAACAACGTCCAGGTGATAGACCTGTGGCTGCCCTTCGCCAACCCGCACGATCCGACCGGAATCGGAGACGGTGTCCTCGCGCTCGAGGCGATGCTGGTGCTCGTGGTGTCGGTGCTGATCCAGCGACGCCTCGGTTATCACCGGTGGAAGGTGTTGCATCTTCTGGCCTATGTCGCGTTCGCCCTCTTGCTCGGCCATGTCGTGATCTCCGGTTCGGACATGTCACGGTTGGGCAGCACGGCCGTACTCATCGGCGGGGGCGTCACGTTGTTCCTCCGATTGGCGACAGCACCTGTCGTGGCGCACGTCCCACAGGTTGTCAGCCGCTGGGTATCGACATGGTTGCGAGCACGCCAGGTGACGGTGAACGTAGACATGGGCAGGTGTGCCCGGCTGGGATTCTGCGAGCACGCCGCGCCGGACCTGTTCCGGCTGCGGACCGACGGACGGCTCTCCTACAAGTCCGAGGTTTCCGGCGCGCAACTCGAGGCGGCCGTTCAGGCTGCCCGCACGTGCCCGACAAGAGCGATCATGCTCAGCAGACTGCCCACGACGGTTGTGTCCGGAATGCACCTGGAGATTTCCAGCAACACGTCACGGCGCGGCGAAGTTGGCTACCGACGGGCGGCGAGCAAGTGACCCTTCAAGTTCAAGGCCTCAGTGCGACGTCAGGACGCCGCCAGCGAATCCTGATCGCTGGCGCTGGACCCGCGGGCTGGGCAGCCGCTGGCGAACTGCGTCGGCTGGGATTCTCCGGTGAGGTGCTGGTCGTCGGCGGAGAACCGGTTGCTCCCTATGATCGCACCGCCTGCTCGAAGGGACTTCTCGACGGCAGCAGCAAGCCGTCGGAGACTTGGCTCGACGTGTCCGACTGCCCGGGAGTCGACTGGCGGCTTGGCAGACTTGTCGTCGACCTCGCGCCAGCCGCCAAGATGGTCGTCACCGACACCGGCGACTGCTATCCCTATGACGGGCTGGTCATCGCGACCGGCGCGCGGGTCGCGCTTCCGACCGGCTGGCCCCGCGGCGAACCCGGGATGCACATGCTGCGTGACATGGCCGACGTTCAGGCCCTGCGCCGGGACCTTCGGGACGCAAGGCGTGTCGTCGTCGTCGGTGGCGGCATCACCGGATGCGAGGTCGCGGCCGCCATCCGGGACATGGCCCGCGAGGTGATCATCGTCGACTCGGGTCCGTGTCTGATGGCGCGCGCGCTCGGCAAGCCGGTCGGGGAACTGGTCACCGCCGAGATCGTGTGCGCGGGGATCGGAATCAGGCTGCAACGCAGGGTGTTGCGCGTGGACCGGAAGTCGGGTAGCTGGCGGGTCCGTCTCGACGACGGCACCGACCTGTGGGCGGATCTCGTCGTCGCCGCTGTCGGAGAGCGGCCGGAGACCAGTTGGCTGACCAACTCCGGATTGGACATCTCCGACGGTGTCCTCTGCGAGCACTCGATGAAGGTGCCCGGGGTACGCGACATCGTGGTGGCCGGCGCCGTCGCGCGATGGCCGAACCCCGCCTACGGTGTCGCGCCGCAGCGAATCGGCCAGTGGGTCTCCGCTATCGAACAGGGCCAGGCGGCGGCCCGTGCGCTCGTGCTGCCCCAGATCCGCCGTCCACCGGTGTCGATCCTGCCGAGGTTCTCCTCGGAGCAACTGGGACTGCGCATCCAGGTGTGCGGTTACATCAGCGGGGGCGACGAGGCCTGGCTCACCGAGTTGCGGCCACGTCGACGCGACAAGGCCCGTGCGGGCCTTGTCGCCAACTATTTCCACCAGGGCCGGCTGACCGGGGTGGTGGCGGTGAACGCGCCCAGGGCGTTCGCGGTGGCCACTCGAAGCCTGCTCGCGGTGCCGCGGAACGGGATGGCGCCAATGGCGCCGGTGAACCGCTCGTCAGTCGTGAGCCGCTCCTCGTGGCCGGTAGCGGTTGGATGAGAATGATGGTGCAGGAGGCGAGAGGACTATGCATTTAGCTGCCTTATCGAAGAGGCGAATGATCCGAGCGACGATCGTCTTCGCGGCGTCCGCCCTCGTGGCCCTCGCTGGACCGGCGACAGCGACCGAGATCCCACGGGCCAACGTGAACGCCGACTGTACGCTGATCGTTCCCCCCAACCCGCTCAGTGCCACCGGCCTGTCCACGCCGTTCCGGTTGACCGCGACCAATCCCAAAATGGGGCCTTGCAACGAGGCCAACACGGCGCAGTCCGCGTTCGTCGAGGCGTCGGTCATCGACACCGACACCGGAGCGATCTCGGTGTACCACCCGTTGGTCATCGACAACCAGACACAGCCAGCCGTTCCTCCGGTGGTGCCGAAGCTGCCGGCGAACTCCGTGGTCGGACTCTGGTTCGGGTTCAACGGGAACAACCTGACGCTCCGTATGCAGGGGAACGGCGACCAGGGCCAGGGCAACCCCAACTGTGTCAACGGACTGGCGACCAACCAGGGTGTGTCGATCTTCGGTCAGTTCGCCTACTGCAACGGACCGGCCTTCTTCCGCGCGGCCAACGCGGCGATCTCGGCCGGCAAGCTCACGGTTCCTCCGCTGGGCATGGCGTCAGACGGCATGCCGTGCCCGACGACCCGCGACTTCTCCGTGGTCGACCAGGACCAGAGCGACAACGTCGACACCCAGTATCTGCTCACCTTCCGTGGTCAGCTCGCGCAGAAGAACGCGGCCAACTACAACTCGCTCGAAGTGTCCAGCGTGCTGAACAACGGCAGCGACAACGGTCTGCTGAACAACTTCATCCAGCCCGCGTTGGGATGCAAGTCGTTCACCGCGCCTGATCTTGGCGACAACGGGGCTCCCTCACACTCACTGGCGCTCAACGAGCTCCAGGCGACCCTCCAGGCGGAGCCGGTCGCCCTGGTGCCCATGAACGACCCGATGACCCTGGTCAACAACAACCAGAGCGTCCAGAAGACGAATCTGTACCGAGCCGGCGTCAATCAGCCCATGATCAACCCCAATGTGGAGACTCCGCGGGCCTACTGTGCCGCGCTCGGCGGCAACAACGGTGGCCGTCGTGTGTCGGTGACGGACCGGCCCTACACGACCGGAAAGACCGCCCCGCTGCCTGCCGCGAACGCGCCGCAGGCCGCTGACCTGTTCGCCTTCTTGAAAAACCGGTTGAACACCAGCAATGTCAACCTGAAGTGCGTTCCCGGCAATGGCGGCGGGAACAACGGCGGCGGGAACAACGGTGGCGGCAACAACAATTGCGGCGGTCACAACAACGCCGTTACCAACAACGGTGGTGGGAACAACGGTGGCGGCAACAACGGAGGCAAGCCAGTCTGCTGTGCGAACCCCGGTGGCAACAACGGCGGGGGGAACAATGGTAATGGCAACAACGCCGTTGCCAACAGCGATGCCATAGCGAACAACGGTGGTGGGAACAACGGGGGCGGCAACAACGGCGGAGCTCCCTCCTGCTGCCCGAGCAACGGCGGTAACAGCAACGCCAACAACGGCGGTGGGAACAACGGCGGCGGCAACAACGGCGGCGGCAACAACGGCGGCCTCCCGTGCTGCGTGGTTCCCGGGGGTAACAGCGGTGGTGGTAACAACAACGCCGAGGCCACCAACAGAGGTGGTGGCAACAACAACTGCGGCAACAACGGTGGTGGCAACAACAACGCCGGAGCCGCCAACCCCAGCAACGGTGGTGGGTACCAGGGCGGTGGCCACTACTGATTGGCCATAGGGTCAACCGGTGAATGTTGGTCGCGGAGTATGAGTGGAGGCCGGTCGCGCGCGTGCGACCGGCCTCCACTCTGTCGGCACGGCGGTCCGTCGGCGTGGTGGTGAATCAGCGGAACGTTCATCGGTGTTTAGTTTCCGCGTGGCTCGCCGACGGCTGGCTGTGGTAACGGTGAAATTCTGGTGACACATATCTGGTGATGCCGTGTCATCGCAAGCGGAAGGGTTTCTGAATTTCTTGACACCTTGGCTCCGCAAGTGTTGCGGTTGATTACCGTTCGCTTACGGCTGCCTGCCGAAGGGTGTTGCTGACGTGCGGGCGAACACTACAGTCCACAGCCGCAATCGCCTCGCCCTGCACGGCGAGAGTGTCTGTTCCCGAGTGCGGCGTGCATGAGCGAGGAGGAGTGTAGCCCGCGGACCAGGAGAAAGAGAGACTCCCGTTGAATGCTTCATTGGGGCGTAGATTAGTCGCCGAGCTGGCAGGTACAACCGTCCTGTGTCTTTTTGGTATAGGAGCCGCCGTTTCGGTTGCCGCGGCTCAGGCCGGTGGCCCCGGATTGCTGATCGTGGCGCTCGCGCACGGTCTCGCGCTGGCGACCGCGATCTATACCTTCGGAACCGCATCGGGCGGACACTTCAATCCGACGGTGACGATCGCGTTGGCCGCACGTGGCCGTTTTTTCTGGCGCGAGGTGCCAGGGTACGTGGGGGCGCAGCTCGCGGGCGGGCTTCTCGGTGCCGCGCTCGTCTCTGTGGTTTACGGTCACATGGCCGTAGCCACCGGCCTGGGGGCCACCGCCTACGGTGCCGGCGTGAACGCGGTGCAGGCGTTGCTCGCCGAGGCTGTCGGTGCTTTCATTCTCGTCATCGCTGTCTTCGGCCTGG